>DASQRW010000090.1:0-12763 GCA_035642715.1 Nitrososphaeraceae archaeon
ATCAAGGATAGAACCGAAAGCTTTGATAATGACTATTTTCCTTGTAGAAAAGAAAAATGTAAACTACAACATATCAGAAATTGGTTCAATTTTTTCGTTGATTATCATAATAAGGAGGTGATGGCTTAAGTAAACAGAGCCTATTGAAGCAAACACAAAAAAGGATTCCAATTGAGTTGTTCTACAATTATATTCCATTGCTACAGACTAAGACCAGATCCCCATTAGCGAAACGATTATCACAAAAGCATCTAAGGGAAAAGAAGAAATATTATAGAGATTAATTAGATAATGTATATGCTATTTATGTAAAGAAATGACGATCAAAATTACATACAAAAGGTAGCATTACAACAAGACATACATTAACTTAGTCGATTACTTGAACACCCTCATCTGACTTTGGCGAAGCGGATGAAGATGATGGATCAAGTAATTTTGAGTTACTTAATTCGACTTTTCTTCCAAATATTAAGTAAGTAGTATGTCCTATCATTCTCATAGAAGGCCGGGTCATTCCTTCTCTTGCTTCTATATTGCGAATCATTATTTCCACACAATCAACATCGGCATATCCGCATTTTTTTAAGACAGTTGCGGTCTTTTCTAGTTGATTCATTGTTGGGCAAATCGCCACAAATGCGCCACTTCCTTTTAATGAAACGTGAACATCGGTCACAACTGTCCAGGGATCTCCAAGATCCACGACGGCAACATCTGCCTCTCTAATGTTAAGTCCCAAATGGGGATCCTGTTGGTGCATTGTAACGTGTTGAAGCATTCCTGCTTTTTCTAGATTTCTTCTTGCTATAGCCATAAAATCAGGATTGACATCATAAGTGTAGATATGGCCAGATGGTTTTACGATACTTGCCATAAATGTTGTAAGAGCAGCGCTTCCCGTTCCTATTTCTAATACTATAGAGCCGTTTTGCATACCTGTCCTAGATGCTATATAACCAAAATCCTTTGGATAAACAATCTGTGTCTTGCGTTCGGATTTCATTATAAAGTCATGCACAGTTGGTTCAATAAGATATATGCTTTTTCCTTCAGACGTTTTTATAATAGAGCCGTATTTCATTCCTATAACCGCTGAAACATCGATGACTCCTAAGTGCGTGTGCATTTTCTTTTGTGGCGTAACCTTTACCAACCATTTCTTTCTATCTGAATGAAAAAGTAAAACATAGTAACCCTCCTGAATCCTCATACGATAATAAACAAAAGTTATACCGATAAAAATCCTTGCAGAGAAAAAATTGTTTTGCCGATCTTACATAATTCTTTACTACAAGCAACAGCTAATTTTACTGAAGAAAAGCTTGTTGATATCACATTCAATAAACTAATGAGCATCCTTCTCTCATCAGAAAAAAGAATTGTTAATTTTAAAACCAGGCCCGGAAATGCAAGCAAAGATATTATTAACTTAACAAAAAAATTGTTAATACTGTTCTTTTAGATAACGATCAGTGATCGGTAAGGTTTTATTCTCCAAGAACGTTTTGTACAGGGATTTTTTGTACAAATGGTAATTTTATTTTTTACTCAAGTATATGTTCAATTAACTGATGGAAATGCTGATATGACCTATGTCTATAATGGCCAAGAATAGAACAAATTAGAAGCTGCAGAATTATTAGTAAATTAACATATGTAAACACCTCAATATATTCGTGTTTCTCTTTATAAGAGATTGATCGTCTTCGTTTACATCTTTTCTAATGCAGAAATTCCTAGTACATTGAAGATATTGTTCAAAGTAACTCCAAAAGCCTTTACAAGCGCTAATCGTGAAAACATAGTTTCTTTATTTTTTTCTCTTAAGACAGGAACTTTTTCATAGAATATGTTAAAGGCTGTGGCAAGGTCATAAGCGTATCTAGCCAATACTTTTGGATTGAGTGTTTTGACTGTTTCTTCTATTACTATATCCATTTTTGCAATCGTTTTGATTAAATTAACTTCTGCTTCTTGAATCAATAGACCAAAGTTTTCTGATGATATATTTTTATTCCCATATTTTTCTAAAATCCGCTGGGATCTAGCATAGGTATATTGTAAGTACGGTCCTGTGTTACCTTCTAAGCTCAGTGAATCCACTATGTCAAAAGTTATTATCTTATCAAGATCTTGCTTTATCAAATTATATCTAATGGCAGATATGGATATATCTTCTGCAATCCCATTTGTGATATCGTTTGATATATCCGGATTTCGTTTTCTGACTTCTTGATAAGCAATGGTGTGAAGTTTATTTAGAATGTAGTCTGCGTTAATATATATTCCCTTTCTGCCTGAAATATGCATGAATTGTCGGTCTCCAATATTTAGTCCTAAGCTTTTGGCAGTATCAGCACTAAGAGTCATTGCCTCGTATGCAAGATGAAAATATCTATCATTGTTAGTCTGTAAATGCGACAGGACCGTTGCGATGATTCTCTGTAATCTTGCTTGTCTTGAATCAATTATCGTAACAACCTTTTCACCTGAATTAAAAGTAGGGTGGCCGAGGTTACCAGCATTGGGGTTTAAGGTTGTCGCCCAAAGAATAGATTCATCCCACTGATCAGCAAATTTATAATAAAAGAAAGGATCCTCCACTAGGCCTAACTTCCACGCTGCGTATGGTATATCCTTAGCAATGTAAGTTGCGGTTCCGTCACTTCTGACAATCACTTTTTCCTCTTCATTCTCTAGCTTAATGACCCAACAATATTTGTTTTTTCCTTCAGTTTGTAGAGTCGCGATGCCCTTTTCTTTTAACATTTCAAATGTTTTACTCCATAATCTAGAGGCAACAATATGTGACTCATAATTTAAGAGATCATAATGAGCTTTCATCCTCCAACATGTCTTAAGTTGATCCTTTAAAACTCGCATAGTAATTTCTGAAGCAAATTTAGCAATCTCTGATGTTCCCAATTCAATCTCTTTAAGAACCAACCTTCTTTTTTCTTCAAGGTACTTATCGTCCTTGTACATCTCGTTAATTTTTACATACACTTCATCGCCACAGTATTGATCAAACTTTATAGTTTTATCCTTGGGATAAAGCGGAAGACCAGCAAATCTGAATCCAACAACAATATCAGCAACCTGTAAACCTGAATCGTCAATGTAATTTAAAACTATTACTTCATGATTTGTTGCTCTCAATATTCTATATAGTGTGTCACCAATAACTACATTTCTCATATGGCCTACATGAAGAGCCTTGTTTGGATTAATACTAGTATGCTCAATTATAATCCGTTTACCTTCACCAAGGTTATTAAAGCCGTATTTAGAATTTTTGAGTACTTCATTAAGAGTCCAAGAAGCTAAATTACTAATATTTGCTTTGAAATTAATGTAACCTGAAGGATGAGATTCAACTGAAAGAATAAAAGAATTTGAATCAGTTGCTTTCTTTTTCTCTATATACGGTATTAGCTCTTTCTCAATGATTTCATTCGCAATATCAACAGGTCTTCTCCTGAGAGCTTTACTAAGTAGAAATGCTACATTGCAGCTAAGATCTCCAAATTCTTTTCTGGGTGATTCAGATATGTCGAAATCTTCGTGAACGTAATTCAAATTTATAAGACTATTTGATACTGCCTGACGAATTTCATTAACTAGAAGCCGAAATGTCAATTGCAGTCCTTTCTCCAAAATAATTTAATGTAATATATTCAATCGCATCAATAACACCCTCACCTTCTTTGCCAGACACTACATGTCTAGCTCGGTTTTTTACATGGTTTTCGGCATGATTGAGGGCTACACTATAACCACAGAGATCAAATAGAGGAATATCCGTCTGGCTATCACCAATCGCAACTGTTTCTGCTGGTGCTACAGCCAAAATATCCAATACTCTTTTAAATCCTGTTGCCTTGTTAACTCCTCTTTCGTTGATATGAAAAGCATACCCGCTGTCGCTAAGATATAAGTCTAAGTTATGTTCATCCAAGATTTTTTGCCCCTCTTCAATATTAAATGTCCTAAGTAATACAATTTCTGTAAGTCTATTAAAAACAGGTTTCACTTTTACACCTTCTATATTTTTCTTTAATATCTCATAACCTTTCATACACTTTTCCTTGTCAGCCAAAAGTATATGTTCCTGAGGAGATAAAGTCAATGCACCACCATTTTCACCAACAGCTATCTTAGTTGTGCCACCAAAGACTGCAAGGATATAAGCCTCCACCGATGATCGTCCGGTAACATATATTATTTTATATCCAAGTCTCTCAAGATATCTTAGACTGTCAATAGCTGGAAGATATATCATGCCACCACCATTTTCTGTTAATGTACCATCAATATCTATAGCAAAGACTTTTACCGTTTTCAAGTTATTAGAGCGAAAATAAATTTTTGGATATAAATGTTCTATAGTACAACATCAAATCTGCTATTCCTCTATAGAATTCATATCAGAGATATCTCACAAGCCCAAGTTGCTAAGATGCCATTATAAAACCACATACCAATTATCTAGAATGTAGTCATAATAAAACAAAGGATATAATCAAATATCAGTTTCTAGCTAATCTAGAGGACCGCTACTACATCTAAGCTTTCGGCCTGAGGAACATAATTTTTCTCAAAACGTTATTAATTCGATATTTATTTGAAGATTAGCAGGTGAGAAACTTCTGTTATTCACATTTCAGTTTTTTATCTTAAATATAGATGCTTCAATACAATGTTTCTGATTAGCCTAATAGTTAAGATTACACAGTTGTAACGACTTTAGAGTATTTATGATAAGAATCCTTGAATATCATAATATATATATTATGAATGTCCTCAGGCACATTTCACTTTATGCACTTAATCCCTGTCTAATATTGGGTATTTCCAATTCTTTGTCGGCGACCTGTTTTGGGACATTTGTTTGCTGTGTTGTAGAGTAAATCGGCCTTATTCGTCTATCACTTGACGATTTTTGTTTCTTGATCTTAATTTTTATCTTAAAACCAAAATGCCCATGATTACTCCACTTTTCCATATCTATGACTTCTCCTGAACCAGCTATTCTGTCTCCTTCATCTGTAACAACGATAAAATCTGTTTTAGCTCCCTTCTTGATTGTTGAAATCTTTTCATAAAAATGATGCCAATCAAGTGGATTTCTGATCAATGACTGGACAGAAAGCATGTCACCCACAGTTACCTCAGTAAGATAGCTTGAAAGTATCTCTATTTGACAGACCTTTGCATACATAATACTAACCTCAACAATATTGGATATATAACTTTTGGAATAATGCAACAACATTTTTGCTACACTAGTGTAAATCTATATTATAATATGTATTTTTCATACATAATTGGAATATTTTATGAATATTGAATTATTTTTCAAAGACGGATGTTCTGTAAGATTAAATACTCTAAATGAAAAGAATTCTAGGGCCCGTAGCCCAGTCAGGATAGGGTGCTGATAAGATAGCATAAGCCTCCGAAGCCAGATATCGTGGGATCGAAGCCCACCGGGCTCGATACTTTAATATTTTAAGAGAACATTTCATAGTATATATATACATACTCACACGCACAAGCAACTTTCATGTATGCAAATATTTATATGAGTTAAAGAAGCCCTTTTTTTGGAATTGTCTTTAGAAGTTGTTATTTTAGAAGAACGAAATAATCCTCTTTTAAATAGACGAGAAATAAAAACTCTCTTGAAGAGCTCTGCAGGCAAAATCAAAAGGGTCGACGCAGCAGAGATGATTGCAAAGCAATTGAATGTCGACAGAAACCTAACTATTCCAATCAATATGAAATGTGAAACTGGTAAGTCAGATATTTATGCTACAATGTATATCTACAACAATGAAGAGGAAGTAAAAAAAAATCTTCCACGTTACAGAATATTGAGAAATATGTCAAAGGAAGATAGAAAAAAATTGTTAGACGAAGAGAAAGCCACCAGTTTGAAGGCTAAACAGGCAACAGCAGCCGAAACAAAATCGCGATCCAAAGTAGGTAGAAAGTAATAATGGCTGATAAAAAGACAGGACAAAAGGGAGAAGTGGCGGTTTACAAATTTTATAAAGTGCAAGGAGATAAAACCATAAGAAGTAAACGTGATTGCCCTAGATGTGGAAAAGGAGTATTCATGGCCGAACACAACGATAGATACACATGCGGAAAATGTGGTTTTACAGAATTTTCACATAGAGAGCAATTGAAGAAAAGTTCAAAGAACAGTAACCCTAAGAGATGAACGCTCTGATTTCTTTCTTTATTAATCTTGCAACTGCTGGACTTATCAATGGGTAAAATGACTCGATATAACGTTTTGATCGTGACAATTTTTTGATATACTCGGCAGTCAATTCGTTTGAATAACCAAGTAGGAATCCTCTTACTACTTTGCTTACTGCAGTAGAATTGGTTGTTTGTTTAAGTCCACGACAAATAAACTGCACTATGTCCCAAATAGGATCACCCGAATGAAATCCGAATTGATCAACACCTGTAAAGTAAAGTGAGTTCCCTCTTACGATCAGATTTTTTGGTTTTATATTGCCAAGAGTTGATTTATCATTATGTATTGTAGCTATTTGTTCACCTGCTGCCTTAATCAAATCGATGTTATTATATTCATCATTTTCATTCAAGAAGTACTGGATAACATCTGCAAGCGAATTGCCTTTTATAAATTCAGTGACTAGCAACCTCTTTCCAAGAATAACTGACTCAATATTAGGTGTATTTAATCCGAGGTTACGAATGTATCGAAGCGCTTTATATTCATTCCCTAATCTGAACAATGGATCTACCTTGAACCTTCTCACCTGGGAAGTCCATACGTTCAATGCAGCCCATTTTACGCCCTTGGTTTTTGCATAGTGTTTTACGACTATCATCTTGTGACTGTTATCATCAAGATCTTTTAATGTTAAGCAAATAGTTCTACTATTTACGTTTCCTAAACGACGTTTATTTGAAATAGAATATCTTTGAAAGGAGACATTCTTAGCAATTATATCAAGCCATCTTCTACTATTGAAAATTAATACACCTTCTGGTAGTTTCAAATATGACTCTCTAGGGGATGACATAAACAGCGGTAAGTTCAATTCATGTTTTATTTGTCGCTTGATTTTGGATTGAGCTTCTTTTACTGCATAGCGAAATGTAACGCGACCAGCATAAACATGGATAAGATAGGAGCTAAAATCTTGTAATTTTTTTCCTAACTTCAAAGAATCAATCTTGCCATTTTTGTTGATAAGAATACGTTTTTCAGATATATGTAGTGAATTATTAGAAGGATTTTTGTCCAGTAAATCTTTGTCTTCATTTAGTATTTCATTCAATGCCCTCTGATAACCGTCAAGTGCAAAATCAATATTTCTGCTGGCATTCTCGCAATTATAAATTTTGTAATAACTATAGAGCGCATTCGGATACAGTATGCTTCGTCTTTTTATTTTAGAAAACATAATATAATCCAACGGAAAAGAAATTTCTGTGCTGAGAATATTATTTAATCTGACTATATCAAATATTTCCTCTATAATTACTCGCTTCTTATAAATGGTTTCAATACGCTTAAATAAATCGGGGTTTAAGATGGGGTCGTATATATGTAATAGTCTTCCTACCACAAACTCTCCAAGAAATGCAGTTCTGGCATCTTTTTCTAGAGAGTGACGGTCGACTAGGAGAGCTGAAACTTGTATTTTTGATTCCTTTAAGTAAACATATTTAACTATAAAAGAATAATTCTCAAGCACAACGATGATATCAAAATCGCTGTTAGGGCTGCTATAACCAGCCACTTTTGATCCATACAGACAGACACCAACTATTTTATTGTTCTTTGCTATCTTATCGACGCAATTATCGATTATTTTTAATTGTTCCCTAGAAATATTAGACATAGTGATTAAATTTCTTCTTATGTCCATGTCTTATGTCACTGCTTTCTGTTTCGAATTCCATGATTCTTTGTTTTACCCGTTCGTCAACTTGTAGGTTAGCCATTAATTCAATCGGTAATTTTACGATATTAGAATCGATAGTGACTTTGATTGTTGGAAGCCCCTTATTCATCCATTCATTAACTACTTTGCCTTCTAGTCGCATGTCACTAAATCCCTCTGGAAATTTCTTTGTAATGTGATCAACCAGAGTACGATCAGGCTTGAAAACTGATCTAGGCTCCATTAATCGAGACGAATCCTCGTATCTCTCTTCGAATAAAGTACCAGATATTGAGTCTGATATTATCCCCATTCTCATAATCCGACTAATTAAATTAAGATAATGGAGAAACTCATGTGCTAAAATAGCGTGAATGGTTCCGAGTAGACCGAATGCTACTAAGGGAGCAGTTATTTGAATAACAACATTTAATCGCCTATTATCACTTACCACCGGAATAGTTCTTGCAAAGAAAACACCAAATTGTGAGGACTCTACCTGCGACGTTGAAATAACGAGATTAGGCTCTACATAATAATAAGGATATTCTAATCTAGCTGCATTTTCTATCCTTTTGATTCCTTTAGTAACTATTTCATATCTGTGCAATATAAGATCATAAATTTTTTTAGGCAATTGTCCACTATTTAATGAATCTTCTACTTTTTGCAAAGAATTAAAAACCATCTGGATACTCTGAAAATGGCATGGTCTAAAAAAAACGTTTCTGCGTCTCTACATCAAGAATATCAAAGGAAATACATCTGCAATTAGAATTGACAATTTCTGAAATATTGGGTTTAGCATACTCTCTTTCTCCAATAAATTGCTTGACTTGGAATCCACCATCTGCGATGACCGTAATAGCAAAACAATTTGAATATACTTTTTGCACCGTGAGTGAATAGATTCTTTTATTGAATTGCCTTGATTTGTTTTTAAATTTTACTATAGATCCACTATAAACTTTGATATTTTCTATGTCAGATTTTGTGAGAGCTCTGTCGCATTCCACCAAAATTTTAATCTTTGTGATAAATGCAAGGGAAGAATCTATAACATTATCCGATTTGGGACTTAGTGTAACTAGAATTCCATTTTCACTGAATTGCAAATTATTCTCCAATTTACGGTTTCGTGGATTTGATATACTTGCAAAAAACGGCCTTCCTTTTCCTAAAACTATGCTTTCTTCATCCTCACTTCCGACCCAGGTAAATTTAGGATTTTGACCTTCTGTTATCGATATTAGTCTCTTTGCGATGATTCCCTCTATACTATCATAGCCTGATAGGCCAGAATAATCACAGACTATACAACCTTTTCCTTGACAGCTATTACATTTTGTTTGTTTCTGTCTTATACCTCGATGTTTCTTTAAATATGTGCCGAAGAAATGCAACGGACGGGTCCTTGCGATTACTTCTACATTATTGTTCTTATCGATAGCTATATTTATCGAGATATCTGGCGTTAAAAAGTCAAGTCTTGTTTTTGTTATTTTTAGAAATTTTCTTCTCAATTCTCTTATTAATTGAATTTTAAGATTTTCCTTCCCTCTTATCTTGAATTTAGCCCTGATTTGGTCCTCTCGTTCATAATATTCAGCTGGAATTGTTGCTCCAATTAAAAAACTATGAAATTCATATACATTATTTACTGCTGATAAAATTTTGTTATTAATTATATCTATATTACTCATCATTCCGTGGCATACAAAGCAATTCTCTTGATCTGAAATTTGATTCACTCTAACTGAGGAAATATGTCTCTTAAGACAATATTTGCAAAGATTGTAGTTCCTTTTTAGCTGTTCTAGAAGAATCTTTTTATTGTTGACATTAACCAATACCAAATCTCCTTAACATTCCTTGCATCTGTCTACCCTTAGTCTGTTTCATCATCGTTTTGGAGTTGTTGTATTGCTTTATCAGCTCTTTGACATCATGTTCGGTTATACCAGCACCTCTAGCTATTCTCTTTCTCCTAGAGTCATTAATTATATCCGGATTTCTTTTTTCATCTTTGGTCATTGACTGAATAATAAATCTCCATTTCTCCATCTTGTCTTGAAGGGCATCTAGCTGTTCTTCTTTTACCATGCCCGATAGACCTGGCAGATTGTCGATTACATTTTTAAATCCCATTTTACCAACGTTTTCCATCTGTCCATAAAAGTCTTCTATAGTCATCTTGCCTCCTAGTAATCTCTTGGCTTGACTTTCATCTGCTTGCACTTCAAGACTTTTTGCCATATCAAGCAGGGCTTTAATATCTCCCATTCCCAGCATTCTACCAACAAACCGCGTAGGTGAAAATTGTTCCAAGTCGTCAATGCGTTCTCCTGTACCAATGAACATGACTCTGGCTCCAGTGGCAGCGGATGCCGCAAGTGCACCCCCACCTTTGGCCGTCCCATCAAGTTTTGTTATAATTATTCCGCCAACAGGCGCAGTTTCATGGAAGGCTCTGGCCTGGTTGTAGGCTTGCTGGCCTATTGTTCCGTCTATTACTAGTAAAACCAAGTCTGGTAATGCCACTTTATACATAGAATTCATTTCCTCTAAAAGTTCATTCTCTTCTTTGTGTCTTCCGGCAGTATCGATAATTATAACATCTATATTCTGTGTATTGTAGTATTTCAAGCCCTCTCTTACGATTTCAATAGCGTCTTTGTTATTTTCATCTCCAAATACCTCAATATTGATTTTACTACAATTCATTTTTAATTGAGTCAGCGCACCAGGCCTCCAAGTATCTGCTCCGATTACTGCAATCCTATAACCATGTCTCATCAGCCAGCGAGCGAATTTAGCAGTTACAGTTGTCTTTCCACTGCCTTGAACACCGAGCATGAGAACCACATTTTGCTTTCTAGGCTTAAAAGAGACGATTTGTTCGTCTAAATCCACCGATTTGTCAACGTTTTTTATTGTTTCTCCTGTATAGCCAAGTAGCTTTGCCAGTTCTCCATATAGAATAGTTACTATGTGATCTTTTCTTGATAGACCCTTTGGTGGTGCTTCGTTGATCGCGCGGCTTTTGAGATTATTGGTTATTGTTAAAACCAATCTAACATTGACGTCAGATTGAAGCAATGCCCTTTGTACATCTTTACACAAAGATTCAATGAGCTCTTCATTAACATCAGATGCTCCTACTATTTTTTTAAGGGCTGTTCTAAGACCCGTTCTTAAATTGTCTAACATGATAAGATTACTTTGATATTAATGCAACTTCCAATATTTCAAATATTCCCCTTTGTCCATCCCAGTGAGTTCTTGCATCGTTTATCTTTAATCTTTTCTTAAAAAGAGGACAGTCTAGAGTCAAAGTCTCGGCTTCACCTCCTTCAAAAGTTATATTAAATCCATATTTTTTGCTCAAAGATTCTAACTTGTATAATGAATTCTTATCCAATGTCATTCCAAGCCAACTCTCATCTAATCCCATAGTAGAAACACCAACGATTTTAATACAGAATTGCTCATCAATGAGATCATGCATGTATCGCAAAGGTTCGACTCCCCATAATGGAGTAAATGTTTCAAGACCTTGTTTTGAACAAGCTATCTGAAATTTGTTTTTTTGAAAAATACTAGATATTCCTCCGTGAACTAATCCTTGAATATTATGAATAGATTTTATCTTTTTAATTGCATATTCAAGTGAACTAACTTCCTCTTCTTTTGTTGTTTTCTTTAGGGTAAATCTAAAGGATGGGATACCCATGGCTTCTCCAAGTTGCTTTGTCAGCGCGATATTTGGATAGTGAAATAATAGGCTATCATCTGTCTGAGGTTGCATAGTAATCAAACATACCACTTCGTGTCCTATCTCCTTCATCTTAAATATTGAAAAAGTACTATCCTTTCCTCCTGAGAAGAGTGAAACAAGCCTCATTGTAAATGATGAAAAGATCGCCTTTATTAACTGCATGATGATGGAATGATAATTTTATTTAAAAATAAATAATCTACTGGATGATGTATATACATTGCAAATATATCAAACTAATTTCTCAATTCTTGTCTAATAGGCATTGTCATATGAATCGCTCCTACACTTCCTTTCTATTGCTTTTTTGGTTAACTAGAATAAGTTAAAAGATATTACGAAGAAGTTTGTGTATGATGTCAGTAACAATTATTAGAATACAACTTTAAATAATCCAGAGACCATTGTACACTATTGATTTCTGCAGGAGATAATAATGCTAAATCATTTTTATTATCCATGCCTGTTTCATCAATATTGCAGCGAAATATTGCAATTTTAGACCGATTACAAACAGCAGCGGATGCTATAACTGCTATGCAAGATCTCTCTGTCCGCTCTGTTCTAGTATCAGATACGAAGAAGGAAATAATAGGCCTAGTATCTAAAACTGATATCTTATACCGATTAATATCACTGCATAAATTACCAGCGCGTACACGTCTTGAGGAAATAATGTCCTCGCCAATAATATCTATACCGCCAGAAGTGACCATTTTAGATGCACTCGCCGCAATGGAAAAACATAAAATAAGACAACTAGTGGTAAGTTCTAATTCTAAAGTCTATGGTACTATAAGTAGAGAAGACATTATTATAAAAACAGAGAAGGCAGTGATGCAGACAATGAATGCATTCAAATTAGATTCAGCCGTCTGTATAATGAGTCCGTTTGCTTCCACATCTCTTGTGGATAAAAGAGATGTATTGACTTGCCCTCATTGCAGTAATCAATATAACAACAAAGAATTGTTGTCAAAACACGTAAAGGTAATTCATTCTGACAGTAAGTAGAATTCTAATGATCTTTTCTTTTATTCTCTGA
>DASQRW010000091.1:0-12219 GCA_035642715.1 Nitrososphaeraceae archaeon
AGGAAATACTGATGAAGAATATGCAGTATTTGTTGATGACCAACCCAATGACTTTGAAGAAACAACAAATAACAATGAAGCAAGGGTATTAGAAATTGGATTCGATAACGGTGCTGAGCAAATAGAAATTGCGGGTACTCAGATTATACCAGAATTTGGAGCCATCTCTGCAGTCATATTGGCAATATCCATCATAGGATTTATCATAGCAGCCACAAAATATAATAAACTCAGTTTTATTTCAAAGCATTAACTTTTTCTTTTTTCTAATAGTAATGGGAATTGACTTGTTATTCTTCTAAATTTCTGCATTTGAAATTGTATTCTGCTTTCCCTGTTATAGATTATATTATCTTCAAACATTCTATAGTTAGATTATTTGTCTATCTCTAGTGAATGTATCTCTGCGTTTATTCTTTTTACTAAATCATCAATTTCAATTGGTTTTCGAATAAAACAACCCACTTCTAATGTTGGAAATATTTCTCTTAATGCATTATAATAAACTTCAAAAGCAGTAATAAAACAAACCTTGGTCTTTTTGTCTACCTTCTCTATTTCCTGGTATAATTCAAAACCATTCATTTTCGGCATTCGAACATCCACTAATAACAAATCATAAAAATCTGATTTAAAATTCAATAGTGCTGCGGTAGGGTCGTTGTATATATCGACTGAGAATCCATTGCTTTCTAAACCCTTTTTGAAGGCGAGAGTAATATCTATTTCATCGTCAACTATCAAAATGTTCCCCTTTGATGACATCGTCGATCTTTATGGTTAGGTATTTTGCCTTAAAATATTATCGACTGCATATTTAGAAATATATTACTTGAAGATATCATTTTATATTATCAAAATCAGCTTCCCATAAAATTATCTTAGAGACCTTTTTCAGACGGTGCAGATTTATTTGGAGTCAATTCTCTTTGATACCAATACTTCATATAGGGCCTTCGGAGGGATTTGAACCCTCCTCAAGCGGTTTCTTCCCAGTAGCTCCTGTAGGAGCTCTCGTCCACAGCCGCCTATACTAACCAGGCTATACTACGAAGGCCATCAAACAAATAGCATCAATTACTGTATATAATTGTTAGATAATCATTCCGTAATCATATTTAGTGAATTTTATAATTCCTATTCTTAGTTTGGAGGTATAATTCCCAATCGTATAGTCTCAACTCCCTTATCTTCTAGTCTATCAGCTAATGCATTTAATCCGATTGAATCCCCTGCCAGATGACCTAGAACAATAAGATTGCCTTTTAAATTTTCCTCATACATTTTTCTTAAATCATTATAGTCAATATGCAGATAGATTACAGTTGAAATTTCGTGTTCAAAATATGCTTTAGCAATTGGGAACCCTCCATTAGTTCCTGCGGCGATAACAAGCACCCAGCGACCAAATTTATTTTTTAAACTTCCATGAGCAACCTTTATTCTGGTATCTGCATTTCTGAATTCAGGAATGTCTTCGATTGATTTTACTACATCTAAGACAAGGTTATGATTACCCGCATTTATCTTGTCTAAGATTTTTTTTCTCATATATTCGTCACATGGCTGGTGAATATTTACCAGTGGCATTCCAATGATCCTCGCAGCGTCTACTACATCATTATATATATGCGCATGATTTTTGATCTCGATTCTATTCTTCAAGTTTTTTACCAT
This sequence comes from Nitrososphaeraceae archaeon, assembly GCA_035642715.1. Lineage (GTDB taxonomy): Archaea > Thermoproteota > Nitrososphaeria > Nitrososphaerales > Nitrososphaeraceae > JAJNBK01. The sequence continues at coordinate 1,678 of DASQRW010000091.1, forward strand.
ATCTTCTGCCTTGTCCTGGGGGACGCCATTCTCTACCATAAAGTCGGTGTGTCTATCAAGTACTTTGTAAAAGTTAACTGCAGCAGAACCCAACGGATGGTGTGCAATCACCGCATCACATCCTAAATTTTTTGCAAGTATTAATTCGGCAGATGTTACATCAACTGCGATCAAAACCTTATTGATTTTTCTCCCTTTAACATGAATTGCACTATCCGGCGGCATCCTCTTCCAACCTACAAGTTTCAGTCCGATATTCATTATATCATCAGTGTCAATCATCATAAGATAGCAACATTCAGTATATTATACGTTAAAAAATATGATCATAGTATCTAAGTTGCTGTGAGCATCGTATTTTCTAGGAAGAAGACACCTTCCGTACTTTAATTCTGGAATTGATTTAAATTGAATTTTTTTATATGAATTATTTCTAATTAAAATGTTATTTCTCTCATTGCACGTCTGATAAATAGACATAGATACAGACGATCTTGTGCAAAGAATATTTTGTGCCCTTTGCATCACATATCTTTCCAAACAATATATACCTATTAAATAATTCCATTAACGACATGATCTTTCGATTCAGTCTCGGTGTAAACATAAAATATAACAGGAGCAAAACTATATCTGGTACACATCCTGATATTATGAACCCATTCTTAGAAAATCTATATTGCAATTATAACTGCAATACGCTGTTCTAAAAATAAATCTTTAGAGATAAAATTGCAGAATAGTCATGTGACATGCAAATTATAACAGACACATCTTTGATTTCTCTCTCTATATATGCTCTTTTAAATATTGCAAACTTTAAATGCAGCTCTTGAGCAATTATCTTAATGAGTTGCTCTGATGATGGTTCACATACAACGAAAGACAATCTTATTCAAATTACATTACCCATTAAATCAAAATTACAAAAGGCAAAGTACGGAGTTTATAACCATTCTGCTGTTGAATTATGTCATTGGACAAAAAAATCATTTGCAAATGAAGGAAATTGCTATAAGCACAAGTTCTATGGAATTTCGACTCATCAATGTATGGAGATGACTCCAACTGCTATGAACTGCGAGAATAGATGCGTATATTGTTGGCGTCCAACTGAATTTTATGACACATTGGAAATGCCTGCAGAGTTAGTAGACGAACCTGATGTTATTGTACATAAATTACTCCATGAGAGAAGGAAATTGATCAACGGTTTCTATGGAAGTAATAAAAATGAGAAGAAGAAGCTAGATGAGTCTTTGCTTCCTACTCACTATGCCATTTCACTATCCGGTGAACCGACGATGTATCCAAAATTACCTCAATTAATCAGATATCTAAAAACCTTGAAGGCTACCAAATCTATTTTTCTGGTAACAAACGGTCAGGAGCCGCAGATGCTTCATAGATTAGCCGATGAAGATGCATTGCCTACCCAACTATACTTATCAACGAATGCATCTAATAGGAAGATGTTTTACCGTATTAACCGGCCACGACATAGAGACGCATGGGAAAGATGGTGGAAAAGCTTGCGCTTCATAGAAACAGTGAATACTCGAACAGTCTTAAGAATGACAATGATTAGGGAATATAACGACAATGCAAAATTTATCGAAGAATTAGCAGAAATGATGCGCCAAGCTAATCCTCACTTTATAGAACTAAAGTCATATATGCATATTGGTATGTCTACACAACGACTTGAGAAAAATAATATGCTTGAAATGAGTGAAATCCGTAATTTTGCATCTCAATTACATGACAAAATGACTGAGTTTTCTATAATGGATGAGAGTGAGATTTCTAGGGTAATTGTTTTGCAAAATCATAAGCGATATATTAATAGATGGATTAATGGATAGGTTCCTTGAGTGTAAATCAGGAGTTAGATACATACTGCAAGCTGATAGGTATTTATTAAATATTAAAAGTTTAGAACAGAAGAATGTGTCATGAATAATAAGGCCATATGGTAATAGAATTTCCCGTCAAATATCAGTCATATTGTTCTGCTCCTTTCATTCAACAATACTAGCAAAAATTTATATACTCTTTTTCATTCTTTCATAGCTTTTCGGATGTCAACCAACCATGGAGAGTAGAGGAAATGTGTTAACACTTACTAATGCAGATGAAAAAAAGTTTTATCCCCTATATTATGCCAAAGTTAAATATCTGGCATTACCATTCTAGATTAGAAGAAAACAAGATACACATAATTCTTTAAACCTTTACTACTGTTTATGAATGGATAATATAACCAATAATAGATAAAACTATCGACCTCCTGTTCGCAGAACTATCGATAAAGACTAAATCCTTCTAAGAAAATTAAAAACTAACTTTTGAAATTGCAATACTAGACACGATACTATTTTTAAACTTTAGAGAACCGCTTATACATTTCTTCCCCCATCAATATTATAATCTGAATAGACTATTAGCATCTTATAAAAGAATCAATTAGCATCTTTACTAATAACTGACAACAGTACGATCCCTTTCCACAACAATAATAGATGCTCAATACATTCCAGCTCATCCGCAGACAGTATCAAAGAATACGATGACAGCATAAGCAGTAAGGCAGTATCACTTCAGGGAGATAATTATTATCATCAACAATAACTACAGTAGAAAACACCTATATTTGCAACATATCAACAATATGATTAACGCGGAGATATTTGATTAGATTTCAGCTATAAACAACATTGAGAAATAGCAGAAGCAAAAAAGGATTCAACTCCTAATCCTAAAAGAGATTACTAACTAACCTCTACAAACAAAGATGAAGAAGAAATATAAAAAATTAAAGTAGCAATGTGCTATATCCTACTCTATTTCAAAAGATGTTCAGACTAACAAACATACGATTTTTATAATTCTACCATCCTCTTGAACAACATTCTGGATGCAATAACGACAAGTTTACTCCTATGAGTTAGAACAAAAAGTTTTTGTGAAATAAGTCTATTTATAATGCTATAAAAACTAAATCATTTGTTATTATATTATATAGCAAAAGGATAATTGTCTTTTGTATTTTCACATAATTGTTTAAATTCTCACGAAGAGGTTTGAACCTTTAATACATGTTATTGTCTTTTTTATAATTATACCAGTCTGCAAATTTGCCCAGTGCTTGTGCACGATGAGAAAAATCTGCCTTTCTATTTTCTTGATGTAATTGACCGAATGTCAGTTCGCTTCCATCAGGAATAAAGATTGGATCGTATCCCCATCCATTACCCATCGCTCTATGAGCGATCTTTCCTTTTATTTCACCGACGAAGATTTGTGAAATCTCACCGTCATAGAACGCAAAAACCGATCTAAAGTAGGCAGTTCTTGTTTGTGAATTGATTAACAGTTTTAATACTCCATCGTAGCCAATAGTCTCAAAAGAGTAAGAAGAATATTGACCTGGAAACCCTTTCAACTCATCGATGAATAGTCCGTCATCCTCTACAATAAGAGGCTTGGATATCTTTTTAAATGCAGATTTTGATTTCTCTATTGCTATTTCAATCAAAAAATTGGATTGAATTTCAGTTAATAGTATTCTCATAAAATGGACATCGATTGCGTATTTTTGCAAGACCGAGTGAATCTCTATATATTTATTATAATTGTTACTTGCAAAGCAAATCGATTTCACCAATTATAATTAACAGCATTATACATAAAAGTACATAGTATTCTATCGATCAGTATTAGGCGGCAACTTATATATATTGACAGTTCATACATACATCCCCTTCTCTAATTGAGATCATAGCATAATGCTAATATGATTGATATCATAAGATAAAAACAGCATGATCATCCTACACATATGAATTAGTTTTAAATTAGCAAAGCTTTGATTTCATCATGTGTATATAAATTAGTACTAAAATTAAAATTAATAAATGATATGAGAAGAATAGAACTAAGATAGTATTTTCTGATTCTGTCATCCAATGTGGACTTCGATCATTTATCATTTAGTAAGTCATTAATACGACATCTAAATCATACTTGTTATTCAATTTATATCATTACCAATGAATATTTCTATGACATATGATGCTATGGGGACAATCTTTTCATTATCCTATATGTTCATTTAACTTAGAAATCATCCATGAAATTCTTATCACTCGTCCAAACGAAGAATACTAAGATACCATTATTCTCTTAGATTTGAAATCTTTGAGCACATGGCATCAACTTTGATCAACCTACCCATAAAAGATTTAAAATATAAAGATAATGGCCTTATCAAACGACTTGTGCATACCTTCCTCGTCGTTCAATTTCTAAAACATTTTTTAAGATTTTATGTGTTTCATGTTCTCCTATTATTTCTGAGTATCCTTGTAGGAAACCTTCGTACGCATCTTTATAGAACGATACGTGCGCGCTACTGAATATCTCTTTAATTAACCTAATATCTACCGCTCGATCTTCCCTTCGATTGGAATAATAAGACAAACCAAAATCAAGCACCACTAATTTTTTACCGACAATAAAATTTGATGTTGTGAGATCTCCGTGAATAATATGATTTGTATGAAGCAATCCAGTGTATTTTCCAATTTCTTCACATAATTTTAGAGTTATCACATCCTTTGCAACTTTACCTTCCACAAATTCCATTATGATCTCTGCGTAAAAAGGATCTACGAAATATAAGAACGGTGATCTAACTCCTGTCAGTTTAGAAGCAGAAATCATATTGGCTTCATTGACTGTTCGACTTTTACGAATTTCGTCATCCAAGGATTTATGACGATATGATTTTACTTTTCTAATCTTTGAGATCGTTGTTTTACCATACCAACAGCCAAGATAAATATCAGCTTCGGCTCCTTTTTTAATTAGTTTCTTTCTCTGTTGCAATAGTAATATATCATCAAATTTAAAGATTAAAACATGAGTGCTATTGAACCAAGGAGTGGAGAAAAAAGGATCCTACAAGAAGATTGCGCAGAAGACAAATTAAAAAATGGTATACTCACTTTAACTAACCAACGTCTCATCTTCGAAAAGACTGAGGGAAGAATGATGGTCCTTTCCAAAAAGACTGGGGAGGTGGTGTTAGACGTTCCCCTTGATAAAATATCATCTGTAAAGGCAGAAGGTTTTCTGTTAAAAAAAGTTACAATTGTTGTGGATCAAAAGCAATATAAATTTGGGGTTTTTAATAATAGTGAATGGGTAAAGTCAATCCAGAAGCAACAATATGACAATAAAATTAAATAATTAATCACGCCAATTAACATCCACGTTATCTATTCTCCAGGATTGTTGAATAAAGGATTCTTTTATACTTACACCCTTCTTAGTCTTATTATAATAGAGTATTCCTGTCCACGCAATTTGGGCTCCATTATCGCCTGCGAAATGGATAGGGCAGATATAAAATTTTCTATTTTGTCTTTTACATGCACTTGCAAGCATTTGGGCAAGTCTCTTGTTTGCTGCAACTCCTCCTACTATCATCATTTCTTTTTTATCAGTGAATGACATAGCACGTTCTATCGTTTCTGTGAGCATAGCAAATGCCGTTTCTTGTAGAGAATAACATATATCTGAATATTCATTCTTTTTATTCAGCGCGAGTTTTTTTGCACATGTAAGCAATCCTGAGAACGAGACATCATTTCCTTTTACAATATAAGGTAAACGCTGATATCTTTCTGATGATCCAATTGCAAGTTGTTCTATTTTGTCGCCACACGGGGAGGCAAAACCTAGTGATCGTCCAAATTGGTCGAGCAGCTGTCCTATAGTAATATCAAGTGTTTCTCCAAAAACTCGCCATTTATTTTTAGAGAATGCAAGTATCATTGTATGGCCACCAGATACTAATAGCACCAGGGGATCCAAAGCTTGTGTTAGCATAGCTCCTAATTCTATATGCCCTAAAGCATGATTAACAGGAATAAGTGGTTTTTTATAGAAGGTAGATAAAGTTCTTCCAACAACGGCACCAACTCTTAGACATGGTCCAAGTCCTGGTCCTGCAGAATAGGCGATAATATCAACATCCTTTATACTGATTTTTGCTTCGTCTAATGAATGCATCAAAATATCTGTAGATTTTTCGGTATGGTGTCTTGAAGCTTCACGTGGATGTATACCAGAACCTTCAGGCGGCCTATAAACATCTCGTTTGTCTGAAAGCACTTTGCCAATTTTTATATTTGTCGGGTTATCTTCGACAACAGAGCAACCAAATGTATGGGCAGTGCTTTCTATTCCTAGAGATATCATATTTTATATCAATTTCTACTTGTTGCAGAAACAATTTTGATAACATCATTGTTCTTAAGTTTATACTCTGAACTCAATCGCTGTTTACTCCGTATATCTATGGCATATAAGAAACCCTTCGCCAAATCAGCATGAATTGCCTGAGCCAAATCTTTAGCGGTTGAGCCTCGTGGTAGCAACCGCGCATCAGGAAGAACATTACCTTTTTTATCTATTAATTTGTGCTCATCCTCTACAGGATATACTACTATCAAATTTAATATTTTAAAGCATGCATAATTTATCACTTCTTGTATTCCTGTTGAGCCATATTTTGAAAGTATATTACTTATTATGCTGAGAGCCTTTTTTTGCTGATCATTTAATTCAGCTCCTTGTTTAATACTGAAAGAGTTATCTCCTGGGAGGTAATGAATAATTCCTTTCTTTGCAGCTCGCCTGAGTAGGTTCTCTGCTTCGGAAGCACAGACAATCACATCACGACCAGTTTTTTTCATTGAATTAATATTTTTGTCTACTGTTGATAGATCTGCTTTATTTGCCGCTAGAACAATTGGTTTTGATTTTAATCTGATCACCTTGCAGAAATTAAAAATGTCTTCTCGAGTCCATAATATTGTTTTTTTATAATATAGTCCCGTTTCATCCAGAGCATCGGCTATCTGACGGGACCCAATAGCTAGTCCTGATAATCGTTTAGCAAGCATCTGTTCCAGTTTTTGTCCTTGACTTTCTGCTTCTCTAGAAACTTTATTCCAGTCCCTACTAACAACCGAGGCAAGCCAAAGATCAAACTCTTCCTCTACAAAGCTAATATCAGATATTGGATCTCTTGTACCTGGACTAATGGGTTTACCCTCACTGTCTGTAGAACCTGATGCATCTACTATATGGATTAGAGCATCCGCCTGTCGCGCGTCATCTAAAAACTTGTTGCCTAGGCCTTTACCTAAGTGTGCCCCTGGTACCAGGCCAGCAATATCGATCAAATTTAGTGGAATAAATCGATTGCCATCAATGCATATTGAATGAATTGGATTGTCTTGAACGCCAAATTCTGTACATATGCATTTCTGTCTAGCATGTACTATTCCAATGTTTGAATTAATGGTTGTAAATGGATAATTTGCAGCCTGTACAGCAAGTTCTGTTGCTGCATTGAAGAAAGTAGATTTTCCAACATTGGCCTTGCCTATAATACCAATGAGCATGATAACACTATAACATTAGTATAAGCCTGATTAATGTCTTTCAGCCGCAGAATAATCGTTAATATTAAATACAATAGTATAAGATATTGTATTATTTTAGCAAAAAACTAATTCATTTTCTGAAAATATATGTTGTCAAGGCTTAGAATCATAAATAATTTTCATAAGACGAGATTTTTAATGCTGACAAGATTTTTATCTACTCGATAATTAAGACAACATGGTAACTAATTGGCAGGAATTGTGGCCGTTTACAATCTTGGTGCAGATACACCGATGAACATAATTTATTATCTCGCACATTCAATGCGAATGCTCCAGCATAGAGGTAAAGCGTATTGGAAAATGGCTATAGGGAATGCTGTAATTGAAAGAGAAGGATCGCTTCCTTCAGACGAAAATATTTTGAAAATCGCTAAGAAAGAAAAGTTGCTTGGTAATAATGGAATAGGATATCTTTCAAAGAGATCACCCCAGTTCCCAAGCATGAAGTTAATACAAGTATCACTTGATGGCTTCTTTGTAGATACCGAAAAGTTATACTTGCATCCTAATATTGGACAAGCGAAGGAATCAGATTCTCTTTTTAAAATATATCAGATATTTGTAGACTTATTAATCAAAAAACAAAATCCGGAACGAGCAGCAGAGTTCTTGGATAGGCATTTGAAGGGCAATATGATTCTAAAATTGGACGATCACATCTATGCTTATAGAAATAGTAGTGGTTTTAAGCCACTTGTCACCGCCACCAATAAATCTAAGACTTTGAGCATTATTGCATCGGAAAATTCGTTAAGGACATCATTGATTGATATGCATTTTAATGATGTAGATCCTGGTCAGTTGATAAAGATAAGTAAGGAGAACGGACTGGAAATTCTTGCTGATCTATCGAGAGATCGGGTCATGATGGATCCATTTGAATTTATTCGCGAATCTCATGTTACAGCAATAGTCAATGGCAAGAGTATATACGCTATTAGAAAAAATATTGGGAAAGAACAGGCAAATTTTTTAGCAACCGATATAGACATTGATTCAGCATATGCTGAACCCGATTATACTCGTCCAATGACTTTAGGATTTAGCATAGAATATCAAAAATATTCCAAAACTTTTGAGGCTTCTGAGGGCATAATTAAGGATAGATATGATGATTCCGATCATATGATTGACTTTTCAGAACAGATTAGCAAAAATAAATTACTCACAACAGGCAAATCACTAAAATTCGTAATAAGAAATCATTTCCATAACAACAAAATAGCGACAATCCAAGGTACTATCCAGACAGGAGGTACAGTCAAGGAAACGATCCATTATTTACGCCAAGCCGGCGTAAGTCGCATCTATGTTATAGTATGTTATGTTCCAACAGTAGATGGCCGTCAAGTTGGTCTTTATACGCAGAATAGGGAATTAATTGCAAATAAGTATGTTGGCGAAGTTTCATCCATAGACGATCTAAATGAGTCATTGAAAAAGGAAATCAAAGCAGATGCAGTTTACTATAACTCACCTACAATTCTTGCGCGTGGTATAGGCGTTTCAGAAAATGATCTCTGGTTTCCTGAATGGGTAAGATTTTTAGATTATGTTAAATGATGAAAAAGCGATACTGACTCGTATCAAATATGACAGAGCAAAGACTTAATTATTCTCACAAACTTTTGTTTAATTTAGTTTCTCTATTTCTATAATAGATATAAATCAAATTCCAATACATCCAATAAAGTTTAATAGCAAATAGCAAATGCTCTTACAATGATATTTAGAAAACTCAATAATTTTGTCGATTAGTCTTTGAATGTATGTATCAATCAATGAGAGATTGTAATGAGATGAATTTCCTATATTTAGAATGGTTCAATTTTCATTTCCATAGGTTGTCTGAAACCATTTATGCTGGATCCAGCGAATAGTTGAGAAAATTTATCTATGATTCAATAGTAATTCTCAGGAGTTGATCATGACTATCATCCACTTATTCAGAGCATTTTTTCTGCATCACTTAATGAATTTACTCTCACTGGCCAATCAAATTCTCTGTTCCATGGTTGGTTGAATAAAATTGCAGACTTTGGAGGTATTACATCTATTAAGTTTTTTGGAGCATCATCAATTAAAATATCAAATGGATATTCAGCTTTTGGAGTGGAGTCATAAACAAAGAGCAAATCATCAGAATAAATGTCATGGAAGTCAAGCCATTTTGCAACATATGCTACTGTTGGCCTTTCTCTCTTTGTTAAAATAGAGATCCTGTAACCTTTACGATGGATCCTCTTTGTAATCTCGCCTATTTGCGGCTCTGTAGGAGGGATCTCCTTCCAACGATGCTTCCATATATAGCTAAAAAGTTGATAGATTTCATTTTGACTAACAGGAAGGATTTTTGGAATATCCCAGACTATAATTTCTCTTTTAGTAATTCTTGCATGTCTACGTTTATTATACTCCTTTGTCCATACCACTATCACATCAGCTAAAACAGAATCTACATCAATAGCAACAGTTCTAGCTGCTCCAATACCCGCCATATAAGATGACGAAAGTTTCAGAAAACTGATAATTTATCTGTTCATACTCGTTAATACTCCACCATTAACATCCAAGTTGAAAATTATTAAAATATTGTTAGGACTACTGATGGTGTTATGAGCGACTCATTATCTACGAAAGATTTAGACCGCAGATTCGCAATATAATATCACAATTATTAGTTAAGTAATCTTATAAGATCATATGTGTAATATTACAAGATATATAATTTGCGATAGAATAAGAGACAAATTTTCAAATACCGTCAAAGGAAATGTTATCACAGTCTTAAATAGCAATTAAATAATTAAGATATTTTAATAGGAACAGATAAGAAAGTGTTGAATTAGGATCGTATAAATCTTTTATTATGTTTTAAGGCTCTGTTTACTTAAGCCATCACCTCCTTATTATGATAATCAACGAAAAAATTGAACCAATTTCTGATATGTTGTAGTTTACATTTTTCTTTTCTACAAGGAAAATAGTCATTATCAAAGCATTCAGTTTTATCCTTGAT
>DASQRW010000092.1:0-3088 GCA_035642715.1 Nitrososphaeraceae archaeon
CTAATTGCATTGCTGGTTCATTATTAATACGTGCTTGCGAAATACTATCCAGATCTTTTGTGCCGGTCAATTTCTCAGAATTCTTAAAATTATTGTCAAGCGTTTCCAAGGTTTTCGCTAGACCGTCAGATGTTCTATTAACAGACAGCTCTAGATGCTTAACTGCCTCATACATAAATCGGAATTTTGGATCTGTATTTAAGAGATTCTGAATATAATAATCTTTATGCCAACAGTAATATGCTGTACCTTTCTTATCGACAGAGATATCACCAGACGTCACGAGACGTTCTATCAGAACATCAATTTCCATATCTTGAAATTCTTTACGCAGGTCTATTTTTTTTATCCCCGCTGTCCCCATAGAAGATATACGCTCGACAATTATTTGCTCAGCTGACATGGGATAAAAATTCAAAATAATTATATAAATCTAAACGTAATACCTTTCCACATGTTTTGTAAAAGTAGTTGAACCTCCGAAAGAATGATTAAGTATATAATCTACATTGATATGGGATGATGATTACTCTTTCTGAAATTATGATGAAAGTACTAGGGTAACTGACCAAATCGTTTCTATGCCATATGCATATATAGCATTTTAGAAGTACAAAGAAGAAGAACAATGGTAATTATGTAATTATTAAATACATTCACCAACTACGATTCTTGGTCGGAGTGCTATACTAGTTTGAATTTGTCAAATGGTACGAGATTGTTAAGTGTTTTCATATTCTTTGAATTTTTCTCTTCCTCGCTTCATGAGAGCAAAAATAAAAAGAATAATTGCAATCCAGATTGCACTTAGAACTATGTTAGTGAAACTAACGTAAAGATAAGGAGTAGCTTCTATTAAGTTGTATTCTATTATTTTAATAGAATTATGCATATCTGTCAATCCAGTATTATAGGCAGCGCTATGTAACTCCAATGATGAAATGGAATTGGCACGTAAAAGCATTGCATCAAGCTCCTTTTGGATCAAGCCGAAATCTGTTCGTGAATTTGGAAATGCCCATACGGGATTTCCGTCATTTGGAAGCAAACTTTTTACTGGCTTGATGTAATCTGCCACCGCTTCTGGTGATTGAGCAGCTTCTGCTCTTGATAAATAGCCTACCGCTTTGTCTAACGGATAAATTGTGCTCTCATATCCATAATAGGCTACGGCTGCGCCAAAAGCTAAAATACTCAAAATACCAAATAACAGGAGTTTATAATATCTAGGTTTCATCCTTTTTTCAACAATTGACTTACCGTTTCTCGTTATTTTTATTGTTTTTATATATACTTTAGTATTTAATCTTTCAGCTAATTCTACACTTGTCTTTTCAACAATTTCTGACGATTGATTTGGTTGAAATAGATCTTGCTGTGAGACACTTTGTAATCTTTTCTTTGATTTATTATAATTAAATGAAGAATGCGATATGCTCAAATAAGCAATATAAATGAAACCAATTGTTTGAAGTAACAAAATAGGTACAAATATTGGATTTCCTGAGAATATGGAAATAAAGATTGCCAGAATACCATATAGCCCAAAAAATATCTCTAGCAAAGTAGTTTTGGTAAAAGGTAAAACATATGATTTATTTTTCCAGTTGTCGCTTTTTTTGATAACACCAAATTTAGGAGTACGTAAGAATTCATTCTTTCCTATCAATAATGCTTCAAATACTGCTACTGTATTGTTAACAGATATTCCTGTGGCAAAAAAAATTAAATAAAAATATTGTCTAGCTTTTCCTTTCCATTTATCTCCCCAAATCTTCCTTATGAGATATAGATAGGTAGCAGGGCCCATCATGATATAGATTAGAATAACGGTAATAGGAGACCAACTTACAGCATATAACTTATAATCTAGTGCGAGCAACATCGGAAAAATAATAAATTGAGTGAGAAATAATGGATGAACAATGTGTCTAGTGAGTTGAATGAATGCCTGAATCTTGGTATCTATAGGTACTTTTCTGTCTAATGTAACATCTATTAGTAATTTCATAGCAACCTGCATAGAACCTTTTGCCCATCTAAACTGCTGTCGCTTCGCTGCATTGATCTGCACTGGAAGCTCTGCATCGACAATGACATCCTCAAGAAAAAGACACTTCCAACCTTTAAGCTGGGCTCTATAGCTAAGATCAAGATCTTCTACAATGGTGCTTGTATGCCAACCTCCAGCATCATTGATACAAGAAGCCCTCCAGATTCCTGCAGTTCCATTAAAGTTCATGAATAAATGAGTCAAACTTTTTGCTTTTTGTTCGATCAGGAAGTGTAGGTCAAGGGAAATTGCTTGTGCTTCAGTAAGTGAAGAATAATTTTCGTTAAGGTGTCCCCATCTGCATTGGACTAGCCCTACTTTACGATCTGAAAAGTGACCTATTGATTTTTTCAGAAACCAGTTAGGAGGAATGAAATCTGCATCGAAAATAGCTATAAATTCTCCCTTCGCAATCTTCATACCGGCTTTCAATGCACCGGCTTTGTAGCCTGATCTCTTGTTTCTGTGGAAATAGATTATGTCAAAGCCTTTGAATGTATAATGGCCCACTATTAACCTGATCATTTGGGATGTATCATCATCAGAATCATCCAGTATCTGAATTTGCAACTTTTCTTTAGGATAATCGATTTTACATACAGCATCAATTAAGCGTACAGCTACATACTTCTCATTATATATAGGAAGTTGAATAGTTATCACAGGTAAAGAATTGTCGTTTATAGGCTTCAGTTTCTTATTCATTGCTTTTTGATGTCTTATATTGTGCTGGGACTGGTAAGAGAGATAGAAAAAGTTAAGCGTATAAACAGTCACTAACCAAGCGATGATAATGAATGTAGCGTAAAGAAATGCACCTATTCCACTCATCCTATTCTGTCCTTTGTGCGAATGTTAGTATCCTAAGTATTTATAGTCACCGTAACCATGTGCGGCTCTGTTTACTTAAGCCATCACCTCCTTATTATGATAATCAACGAAAAAATTGAACCAATTTCTGATATGTTGTAGTTTACATTTTTCTTTTCTACAAGGAAAATAGTCATTATCAAAGCATTCAGTTTTATCCTTGAT
>DASQRW010000093.1:0-70246 GCA_035642715.1 Nitrososphaeraceae archaeon
CCCTACAACCTTTAGGCTGTAGGTTAACCTATTACCTAAGACGACAACTCATCGTTCCCATGGGAGTTGCAAGCCTTTACTTGTAACCTAGACCTATACGATGTATCGTTCCTCTCTTTCGGCTAATCGAACAATTAGTATGCATAGGGAAAATATATAGCCTTGTTTGTCAAATCAATTATTAAGAAGAGTATAATAATCTTAACCTGATACCTGGTAGTTATTTCAATCCTACTATAGAAATAGATTTAAAGATAGACCTACATTAGGATGGTGAGCGCATTTTGAAGAACCTCAAATGTTGCAGGCAGAATTCCTATTGGTTCGCCATCAATTGTGACGGTTATATCTTTATTCTCCTTTGACTTTATTGAAACCTTCTTAGCTTGCCTATAGAATACGTCGCCCTCATTAGTATAGTTACCATCTTTTATGTTGAGAAAATTTTCTATCATCTCTAGGCTACTTGATTCCTTTAGAATAACAACATCCAGCAATCCATCTAAAACATTTGCTTCTGGTGCCGCTTTAAATCCCCCTCCTAGAAATTTTCCATTGGCAACGATACCCATTGTCATCTTTGTAAGAATAGTCTCATGTCCATCATCAATAGAGACTTCACATAGGCTACTATCATATGAAGGTACAGTTGCAACAAGCCCAGTCACTGTAGAAATAAGACGATTATTAACTACATTTCTAACCTTCTTTGCCTTATCAATAACCTCAGCGCCGATACCAATCTCAGCTGCATTAAGATAAATGCGCATTGCTGTTTTTGAATGATTCTCAATATTTGTTGCCTTTACACTAATAACATCCACTTTCTGCAGTTTATATGTTTCAAAATTTTGACAACATTCTCCAAAGTCTGCTGGCAAGTCTAATGATTTGACTAGTACATTTCTTGTTCCACATGGAAATACAGCCATGACTGCAGCAGAGTTTATAGGCTTGAATATGGCTTGGGTAAGAAATGCGTCATTGCCTTTGTTATTGTATTCACTGCTGTCATGAATTCGGATATTATCTTCTTCAAAGAAGCCGTTTGCAACCTCATTTATAGTTCCATCCCCACCTATTGCGACAATTTTTTTACATCCTTTTTTTATAAAATTTCTTGTAAGATTTGTTCCATCACCCGATTTTTCAGTAAAGGCAATTTCACTGTTATCGCCAAAAAGCCTTTTAATCATCAAATAAAGGTTGTCCCAATTTTTACCAGTCAATCCACTCGCAGAATTTGGGTTAACTACTATGGCGGTTTCATTCCTTTTTATATTTGATTCTATGGCCAACCCAGTCGATCCTAATTTATTTATCTATTTTTAAGCATATCATATTAAGGTATGTAATAGTGTATCAATATAATAATTAATTAGATTTGTCTGTTATTAGTATATCAATTTCTAAATAAAGACTATCCTTTAATAGAACACTTTTGACATTAAAGTCAAGCACTAGGTTTTATTACCACTTTTCGTCTGAACTTCTCCTAAGCCAAAGGAGAAATATTTTTGCATTCTATTGCTTTATACAAATGGGCTATTGCTGCCGTTGCAAGTATTGTATCATATTAAGAGATCATTAAGAATCCTACAAATATGCATAGTAATAAAATAAGAATTACAAATTAAATATTTTTTTAGAATATTGAAAATTCTGATATTTAACTATTTTTAATAATCAGAAACAAACTAGTTTTTGCGGACATTTATTTATCTATTATATCTAAAATTAGATCTATAAACGCAAAAGATCAAATAGCAAAATGACATGTGTTAGTTTGATACTGCTATATCGAAGATAAGATTACCAACTCCTGTTTTGAAGATAGTGTAGTGAGCTGTTATCATTGATATGGTGCATTATTTATAGGGACGTATGTTAGGAACATATTAAACGCTTTTCCAATTATCTTGGAATATTATAGATTATTCTTTATAGATGACTTGTGCTCCTTATAATATCCAAATCCAATTACTGCTGCAACTCCTACAATTATTATTAGAGCAGTTATGTTAAAAATTTCTGATGATTCTTTAGCATATTTACTCCATGTTTCTCCAAAATAATATCCTACAAATGTTAAACTGATACTCCAAATTAGAGAACCAGCAAAGGTAAACAAAATGAACTTTACCATATTCATCTTACTAAGGCCAGCAGGAATAGAAATTATTTCACGAATGCCTGGTGCTAGCCTTCCTACAAATACAGCTATTGCTCCATGTTTCTCAAACCATAATTCAGCTTTTTGTAATTTTGATTCGTTAATTAAAACGTATTTTCCAATGCGAAGAATTGCAGGCCTTCCAATCTTTAAAGCAATAAAATAAATCATTATTGCTCCAATAGTCGAACCCAATGCTCCAATCGTAGCCATTCCTATTGCATCTCCTAATCCAAGCCCTTTACTTTGTGCAACAAATCCTACTAGAGGAAAGATAATCTCACTTGGAATTGGTGGGAATATTGTTTCAAGCAATGTTGCTGCAAAAACGCCAGGATATCCTATACTAGATATCCAGGATGTTACAGTGTCGGTTATACCTTGAAAACTAAATGTTCCTTCTATTGCCAGAATAATAATAATGTAATAAACGAACAACCCAGTGTCTGTAAGACTGATAGATGATTTGTCATAAAAGTATATGTGTTATTATCATACATAAACCAGCTGATCGACCACACATGGATGTATGTCAATAGACAATATCACGTCTATGTACAAATGATAATTAATTTATTAATAAAAAATCTAACAATAAGCCTGCCAAAATCGTCTATAAATAATAACATATCTCTTAGAGTTTAGAGAACCTTGCTTTTGTTTGTATCTAGTATATATTTAGCTATAAGATTCTCATACTATTAAAATTTATCAGAGATGAAAAGGTAATTTTTAGTGTTTTACTCTCCAATTTTACAGTACTTCAGAATGATCTTTTTTATAATGCATTGTAAGTTCTTCTGCAGTAGAAAAAACTCTTCCACAGTCCTCACATTTGTGATTAGTTGGCTCACTCACAGGCTCTGATTCTGATGTCATAAATAAACTTCTAAAATATAATATATAGAAGTTTAGGAGTATTAGCAATTTTATTTATTATCCCTTTATAAATATGGACATTTATTAAAGTTATATCAATATTCAGCTAAGACAAGATTATGCTAAGGAAATACTAATAAATATTAATCCATACACGCAGAAGAGTTAATTTCTAGAGGTATCGATAACAATATAAGAATAAGAATACAAGATGTAGAGATTAATTCCTTTTGTTACTTTGATAATTGAAAAAACACAACTCATAGCGCGCATTCAATTCCTAAAAGCAAAGTTATTGGTAGAACTTCTATAATATCTACTATATTTGATAATATCTATTTATTATTCCATAATTAACTAACTAATTACTTATTATCTGTTTCCTTTTTACCATGATCATCTTTTTCTTCTATAATAGCCCATGGAAACCATTTTCCAATAAGTTTAGCCCAATCCATTTTTACTAATAAGTATAATGTTATCCCAACAATTCCTATACTAATAATTGCTTCAATAATAAAATTAATTTGATTAGTAGTAATTTCTAAAATAATGCGTTCGACAAAGGGTCTTCCCAAAAAAGCTGCTGTCGATACTATGATTTCATTGTAAAATAATTCGCCAGCAAAAATGGCAGTTACAAATTTCCATGGATTGTATTTTGTAAGACCTAGTGAAATATATATCACATTTCCCGAAAGGGGTGTCATTGAGGCTATAAAAGCGCCTAGCCAACCATATTTACTTAAAAGTTTTTGAAGAGGAAACATCCTTTTCTTTGTTTTATTGCCTAGAATATTACGACCATAGTAACTTAAATAGAAAATTATCATCTTTGCTGCTACTGCTCCAATTGTACCAGCAAGAGATATTAGATGAGGATCTAAGTTCTTATTAAAAGCTGCAATGAATGGAATTGGGAAGTAGGGAATTGGAATAAAAATTAGAATGCTTATGATAAAACTGATAGATAAGATCCCAAGGTAACCAAAGTAATCATATAGTTGAAGTAGCTCATCAAGAGTAAACAAACACAGAACTATTATAATCTGTCCTTATATAGTATTATGAGGATTTGTTTAATAGAAGAAGTTAAGATTTCATACAATATTATATATATGTATTTGATATATTATCTTTGACGGATACTCTAGGCTCTAGGAATCTTATCTCTTAATTATTATTGTCTACATCAGTGGTTAGTTCTACAAGGATTATATCTATAATATTGATCCAGGTAAATGATAAGAAAAGTTGTATGTTTCTCTTATAATGACAAATTCAACCTTTGAATCTCTATATATCAACTGGGATGTATTCTTCTTTCTAATATACTTCATGGACTTATTTTAAGATAAAAAATATAAAATTTAAAGGAGTGAATTTAATTACTAAACGTGATACCGATAGATCAGACTTTATACAATACAATATATGTAATTGATCCTTATTCTATCATAACAATTATGTGTTTTTAAAAAAAACTGGATCCTTTATGCCCAATGAGCTAAACGCTTCTATCCTCTGCATACATGCATAGCACTGTCCACAATGTGTTTTGTGTTTGTTATGGCAGCTCCATGTCAATTCAATAGGCACATTTAACTCAATTGCTAAATTGATTATAGTTTTTCTATCCATTTCAGCTAAAGGAATGAGTATCACGCAAGGATCGTCGTTGCAGAACAAACATCCACGCTTAATTAACAAGTTTAGCTTTTCTATATAATCTTTTGTTGCATCAATAAAAAATGTTCCATCATGAATATTATGTCCTCCTATAATCCATTTTATATCAAGAAATTCAGCATAGTGTGCAGCTATTGAATAAAATATTAGGTTCCTTGCAGGAACATATGATGACCACCTTCTATCATAGTTGGGTGTGATATGATTATTATTATAAAAATCAGAAAATTCTTTAATAAAGGGAATGTTGATCTCAAGAAAGTTTACAATATTTGCTCTTCTTGCTAATTCTGCTGCAGCCCTTTTTTCGTTTTCAATCCTATTGTAATAATTAAATGTAATTACGGAAATTTCTGAAAAATTTTTTTTAGCCCAGTAAAGACAAGTGGCAGAATCTAATCCACCAGAGAGCATTACAAGGGCATTGGTTTTCTTCATCATTTAACCTTTTTTTATTTCAGCTATTATGTGTGCTCCCTTATTTACTCCTTCGTAAACATATATGCCCAATGCTTCGACAGTTGGTGGCATCTTTGGAGTAAGCAGTTTAATTATTTCTGTTGAAAGGTTTTCTACAGTAGCTTCACCTGGGAGTAAGAAAGTAGTCATCTTCGGCAATTGTAGACTGAAAAAGCCTCGTGGTCCTTCAAAAGATATATGATAGTAAATATCATCTTCTCTCTTCAGATATTTTGTATTAATAAAGAATTTATGGTCAAGAATACTTAATGCCTCTTTAATTATTCTCTTGGCTTCACCAAAATCAATAATAAGATTATTTTTCATGTCACCTATTATTTCGACCATAACAGTGGATGTATGCCCATGCAGAATAGAACATTTTTCAACTAATGGTAAGATATGTGCATAATCAAAAGCAAGAGATGGATCTTCTATGAATATAGAACCGGTCTGACTATAGTTGGAATTAAAGAAGAAGAAGGAGTCTAGTTCATTGACTTTACCAGCATATTTCGAGTGACCAACTGCAATAATTTTAATTTCTGGTAGTTCTCTTCGTATTCGAAGAAATTTATTAACATCATTTTCGCAATCTATAACCTCGATATATTTGTCATCTATTTTAAAATCGACGTTGACAATATCGTCATTTTTAAATTTTAACATTACATCATACTCGAAATTTTGTCCTAAAAAAGATAGCATCTTTGAGATAGATAGTTCTGCTCTAGTTCGAAAAAGATTACCAGCCCTATCAATGTATTTAATATCATTATCCAGGACTACTCTTTCCATATGAATACCTGATTTAAAAAGTACTCATTGTTACTTATAAACCGTTTATTGTATATTTTGGAAAAACTTTTATCATATAAAGCGTATTTTGATTTAAGTTACATTATTATTAATTTGTTAAATTATCAGGTTCTGTATTATTGATTGTAAATTGCAGTATATTGTTTGAATATGCGAGAAGAATTAGTTTTGAGATACCATCATCAATACTTGTCTCTATAATTTTTATTAGAATGTATATGTACAAGCCCATTTCCACAGTGGAGTTGTCATTATACTAGCATGAAGATTTAATTACTATGTAGCAATGCTAAACTAGAGGGTTATTTTGTTCTTCCCTTCCCTTATTTTCTATGTTCTGTCATCATTTGTCACCTCTGACTTGTTTATACTGACTAATTTTTATGACTAATCAATAAATTGTTTCAAGCAAGATGAATTTTAAATTCGAGGAAATTTGTATCAATATCTGATCGTTAATGAAAATACGTGACTCATAACTATATATAAAATTAATATACTGGGTTAGTGTTGCAACAACTATGAGCGAAGAACAGGAAAGAGAATTTGAAGAAGGTGCCGCAGGAACAAAGGCTGATAGAAAAAAAGATCCTCTCAAAGAATACGATGAAAAAGAAGCAATGTCGCCTGCCAAAATAAAAGAGCATGAACCAACTGCTGTAAAAAGAGATTCAAGTGATCAAAAAATAGCTGAACCAGGACAGACTGGAACAAGTCCTGAAGAAGCAAGAGAAAAGGCAAGAAAAAGTGGCATGACTAAAGGTACTGCAGGCGCAGATGAGACTGGTAGCGAATATGAACAAGGTGCAGCAGGAGCAAATAAGTAAAAGTAAGAAAATATAATAAAAGTAGTTATGGCCTAGTAGTAGTAGTAGTGAATATAATGCTGTAAGTAACAATTTTTATTCTTTTATTTATTCATGGATTATTGTAAACCGGGATTGTGTTGTATATTATCTGGTAAGTGACAAATTTTAATACTTCTATTATCATCTAATTTTTCTCTTTCTTTGGTAGGAGCGTCATAGAGACAATAGACCTATTCTGATGAAATTGATTCTGCTAGATATAGGTTAGAATTTTTGGGTTTAATTAATATTGTAATTTTAAGATTATTGTAAATATATAATACCTAAAATAATATTATTTTCTTTCGAATGTTTTCAGCCGCTTTCGTCTACTATCTTATATTCATTCTTCGCTACGTGCAGTGTTGGGATTAATCTTTCTTACATATGTACGGTGGGCATCAATCACATTTGTTTGTTCTATGAGCATTTTTTTAAGCCCCGACATAAGTTCCTCTTGTTTTTCATATGGCTGAATCCTAGAAACAGATATCATACTATTGAAAGTATCTACGATCCCCCTAGCTTGTTGGAATAACTTTTGACCGCTTTTCTTAGGAATTGTTTGAAATATTTCTAAAAAGGCAGCTTCCTCTGATTTATTAAAATCTTCTGCTTCAGCCTCTTTTGTACTAAGTTCGTCTTCTTGCGTTGGATATGGCTGGGGGCTATTAGCATCAGGTGATGATGACGACATACAAACAATCAACGTATTTATTTCGTTTAATAATATGCGTAAAAACTTCTAGCTAAAACCTAAAAACCACATTATATTTTTTATAGGTATTTACTGTTTAGCATTATAGAGAAGATAATGTTTGCATGAGAATAAATGCAGACTAAATATTTTAAAGATTATGCCCCAATTTTTATATTAAGATTTTAACCCATAAGTAAGTAAATATAGCTACTAGAATTTTATCTTACTACATATAATTCGGCGTATATCTAACAGAGTAGAGACAATGAAGATAATGTGCAGTTCTATTATAATATTTCTCTATTATTGCAGTATTGGCCTCTATAATAACATCGCTAAGATGGCGTTACACACAGCCTCTATTCATCCTGGCAAAATGGGCTAAAATCGACCTGTGTAGTCAAACTATGAATAACTGAAACTCCCTCACATGAAATAAAATCCTGGTGGAATATGCTATCGCAGCTGCTAAACTTGGAGGACAAATGACTGATAACCATATCTGAATTGGCCTCTGGTATGCGGAATGAAGAAACAGGTATCAACATTCATTCTGTGCAACTTCCAAATGAAGATATCCTTAGGTAAGTATCTTCTAGTGAAGGATACTTACTGAACAGAACATGAAAACACTGCCATAGAAGATGATCAATCTCTGTTAAAATGATAGAGAACTTATTAAATTTATTATCTTTTGTTATTTTTAAATAATATGTAGATCAGTATATTTATGGCCCCATAATGAGCAATAATATAATCGAATAATAGTTCTATTGTAAATGATGTACTGAAATTATATCTTGACAGAGAAACAATCTCTTCTAAATTCTATGGCATATCAATTAAATATACAAGTATATTGTTAAATCATGCTAATGAGTGACAAATCAAGGGCGAGATATCTAGTGCAACTTGAAAAAATGGATATTAAACTCGGTAAACTATATCGAAACCTATCAATCCCTTTATTAATAGAAATTGCGATCTATAGAAGAGAAGGGAATCTTTCTTCTACTGGTGCGTTTTCTGTAAAAACCGGCAAGTTTACTGGCAGATCACCAGATGATAAATATATTGTTGACGATGAGTACACTCATAATTCTGTCCACTGGGGCAAGGTGAATCATTCAATCTCAGAAGAAAATTTCGAAAAGATTTTCACCAGAATGAAAAAATATGTCGAAGGCAAAGAGTTCTTTATTTTTGATGGTTTTGTTGGAGCAGATAATAAAACACGATTACCCATAAGAGTAATTACCGATAAAGCGTGGCATAATCTTTTTGCAACTCAAATTTTTATTCGTCCTACTTTAAGAGAAATTGAAAGTCATGAACCCGAATTCACTCTCTTATCAGTAAATGACTTTAAAGCAATACCTGAACTAGAAGGAACAAGAACCGAGACATTCATTATTATAAACTTCAAGAAAAAGATTGTTCTAATAGGATCAACTTCGTATGCTGGTGAAATTAAGAAAGCTATGTTTTCTGTAATGAACTATATTTTACCTACTAAAGGCATTTTTCCTATGCACTGCTCAGCTAATGTTGGCAAAAGTGGTGATAGTGCATTGTTCTTTGGATTATCTGGTACGGGAAAGACAACCCTCTCAGCTGATCATAATAGACATCTTGTTGGCGATGACGAACACGGTTGGTCTGATGAGGGAATTTTCAACTTTGAAGGTGGTTGTTACGCAAAATGCATAAATCTGAAAAAAGAAAATGAACGACAAATTTGGGATGCCATAAGATTTGGTTCAGTAATGGAAAATGTTATTCTTAAGACTCATATACGAGAGCCTGATTTTACTGATGGAAGCCTTACAGAAAATACTCGAGTAGCCTATCCTCTTGACTTTATACCTGGTGCAATAATTCCAAGTATTGCTGGTCATCCAACTGTTATCATTTTTCTAACTGCAGACGCTTTTGGAGTAATGCCCCCAATTGCTAAATTGACAAAAGAAGGCGCAATGTATCACTTTATGTCAGGCTATACTAGCAAATTGGCGGGAACAGAAAGAGGAATCACGGAACCGAAAGAAACATTCTCGCAATGTTTCGGTGCTCCATTTATGCCATTGCATGCTATGGAATATGCAAAGATGCTTGGGCAAAAGATCTCCCAACATAATACTAGAGTGTATCTAATCAATACAGGTTGGTCTGGCGGGCCTTATGGGGTTGGCAAGAGAATGGATCTCAAATATACTAGAGCGATGGTAACAGCCGCATTGAATGGAGAATTAGAAAAAGTACGCTTTAAGCATGATGATATTTTTAACCTTGATATTCCTACTTCATGTCCAGGAGTGCCATCTGAAATTCTTGACCCGCGCAACACATGGTCTGATAAAAACAAATATGACTTGTCTGCCAATAGACTTGCAGAATTGTTTGTCAAGAACTTTCAAAAGTTCGGAGTGATATCCCAGGAAATTCGAAATGCAGGCCCAAAATTATGAGTTTGTAAAAGGGCATTAAAATAATAAACAAGAAATGGTAGCCCGGAGCAGATTCGAACTGCTGTCTCCAGGTTTCTTTTCTCTTTATAGATCCAGAGCCTGAAATCCATAGCCCTACCTTGGAGAAGTAGATTGGCCACTAGATTCGGCACCTGATTAAATTAAATAATTCAGGTTCGACCGGGCTTCACATATACACAGGCTACGTAATGATCTACTCTAGACCGATATTTGATTTTATCGTTATTTTAGTTAGCATTAATATCACTCTAAATTCTAGCCAAACTTCCCAAGAACTAAATAACATATGCAGTTACTGCGACTTTATATTTCTATCAAAGCATAAAATTAATAATTCCTACAGAAAAGCATCTTGCAAATAATTAATTAATTGGATATTTATCTAATATGATATATGCCGACTGAGTCATATTTACTAATCAATATATATTATCTTTGAAATAGTCTTAATGCCTTTAAACCGAAATGTCTTTGGTGCCTATATTTAGATATTGTCATTTAAAATACAAATTGAGACGAGAGTTATATCTAAAAAAAGTTATTATAAAGAATTGTATATAAATATTTTTTATTTCAAAAAAGCGATTTAGCATACTTTCCAAAGGTGGAATAAAAACTCTATAGTAAAATATCTCCATTACTGCTAATATAGTCCAACTTAATTTATCTGACTTTACCGTTTTGTATTAATTTCTCTAATCACAAGACCGTATTCCAAATTTGTTTTCTTTCTCATATATGGAATAAGCCTATAATGAATTGAATAGATGTTCTTTTCTCTCGCAAGGATCCCTTTAACCAATAGAGAAACAAAACCACCTGCAACCTTTGGTGGCCTTATATTGTTAAGTCTACAAAATTCATCTCTTTTAGCATGATATTCTTTCAATGTAAAATATGATCTGTTAACTTTCAATATTAAAGGCCAAACAACATTTTCCCACACCATTCTACGATTTTCAGTTGAATATGCATGCTTGCCCTTTCTTCTGGCTATCTTTCTTTTGTCTTCCTTTGTATTTTCTTTTGTATCCTCGACTGTTGTTGTTGTCATATTTTCTCTCGTTATGGAAATCCTTCAGTACTGCTTATGGGGAGGCACATTTAAACACCGCGTTTGATAAATCTATAACATATCATGATTAATTACAGCACATAAGTCTTTCGAAAACTATCTCCTATCCTAAAAAATGAAGATAAGATCTCAAAGTATGTGATCTTGATCTCATTAAGACACTATGACTTGACTCTTAAAAGATAAAGTCGCGCTTCATGAAGAATGGAAGTATCAAATTCCAACATACTGTTATTACTATCCTTATAACACCCGTCGGCATATAGCGGCTAGTTGCATCTTCTACAGCTCATAAGAACAAGTTATATTTGCAATAGTCCTTGACTACTTAGATACAAAAAGATGGATATTGTGTTTCAACTTGCGTTAGAATGGTTGTGAGCAGACATTCAGCTATAGATATTCAGTTAGATCATAGACCATTTCTATACTACGACTTACGGTCGCAATTTAGTCTACTCCTTCTTCATACAGTAATCAGAATTAAAATGTCCCTTGCAATTGGTCTAGTATTAGCTGACTCTACCTGTGTCTATGTTTTTCATTCCAATGTTTAACAAACAACTGCTTATTTTCTTCTAGTTTTGAATATGAATGCATCATAAAGGAAAACATAAATTTCCAGCCAATTCTATCACATTCTTTGCAGTTGTGAATATAGGATGATGAAAAACCGTATGCTTCTCCTACTACACATTTTGAAGCACATTTTATCTCAAGATACCACCTTAGCCATTGAAAGGACAATGGAAATGGTAGTTGGTGTAGACGTTCAGCCCACCTAGGTGAGATATCATTTAGGGTTAACGGTTTTATCTTCTCTAAAGACAATTTATTATGCATCAATATTAGATACTTTACATAATATTAGAGGATTATAGTTTATCTAATTGGTTAACTTTCTATTTTGCATGATAAATAGTAAAAGTATTCATAACACAATATTATAATTATGATATTAGAATGCCTGTTTGATCATATTTTTATTGTAAATTTTCCAACAGATTTGCAATTATGAATTCAGAATCCAGTGTTTATTGTCTTTTATAGTTAAATCTAATATTTAGTATGGAGATTATATTAGTAGTAAATTTAACTATAATACATATTGATGCTCGCCTTATTTCGAGTCATATTATTATCAAAAATTTCATCTAATGTAATATCAATAGGTTTTTTGCCCGTTAGTTTGAATCTTGTTGAATTTCCTTTAGTCCCAACAGGCTTAATATAGCCTAACTTGCGAAATATGGCTAAAGCTATTTTGCCACGCTGCCTATTATTTCCACATGCCATCCTTTCTTTATCTTGAAGGTTTTGTAATATGAAAGTGTCATCCTTACTTTCCTTTGCTATTATAGTGGCAGCACGCCAAAGTTTAGAAATGTAAGAATCAGATTCGTTTAATGAGCCCATGTTAATAGTCTTATGACCACGCATAGATTTAGTTATTAATTGTGCTGCAAAATCCATGTTGTCTGTCTTTTTCAAGTATATATTATAGATATTTTGCTTCCTAAATTGCCTATTTCCAGTATTGTTAAACCAATACATATATCCCTCAGGTTCTGGCATATACTCTTGTATTAGGGCATTTTCATCATCGCCATTATCTCTTAGTCTTGAATTTATTATTTCTTGCGCATCATCTAACTTGTCATAATTAACAACATATTTTTTTTGACGATTTGACTCTAATGACATAATTATGCCATCATCCATAAGAAGCCTTAAGGCAATGTCTAGATTTGCATCATAATGTCTTCCAACTTCCTTACGTATACTTTCTTCTAATAATGCATTATGAACACCTTCACCGATAAGTTGTTGTAATAACCATTTACGCCACCGTGAAATAGAAGCCATTATTATATGTAAAAGCCATACTAAAAATATTTAAACTTACGCCATAAGTGTCATAATTTGTTTTAGTTTTCTAACGCCAAATTTGGCGTAAGTTTAAATATCGCCAAAGCATAGAAGTCTACATGTCTGAAGTATCACTACCTAGGCAAGAAGTAGTATATAATAGAAACAGGCCATTAGAAAGTATATTCAAAAATAGTCCAGCTAGAGTTTTAGATTTCCTCATTCTGAATCAGAATTTTGATTATTCTGCATCTGAAATAAGTACCATAACTGGAATTCCTCTTAGAACTGTACAGAGAGTTATGCCTCATTTAGTTCAGAAGGAATTGGTTAAGGAAACAGGTAAAATAGGCAATACTAGAATGTATATTATTAATTCAAAATCAGAATTATCTGAATTACTAAGACAATATATACTAACTAGGATAAATATAGACATAGATAAGACGCGAAAACAACAAGATATATCAAATAAAAATAAAAATAATAATAATTCTTTAATGGCAGAACAAAGCGAGATTTATGCCTCTAAATAATTCTATGTCATTTCTGTATCTTAGCTAACAAACTATCAAGATAATTTTTAGAAGAAATTACTACTTTTAGATTTCTTTTTCCGTATTTCATCATATTTGTCTGACTGCCATTATCCAAACATACAATAGAATTGGTAATCAAGTCAGTAAAACTACACATCTTATTGCTAAGCTTTATCAGATGGTAACGATGCCATCATGTTAACTCAATTTTATTCTTATATTGTAAGACTCGCTACTAGTCTCATTTATTAGAGTATTGCTTGATATGTTTTAATTGATCTTGACAATCACGAAACAAATTACTTGCCTTATATCATTTATTCTCTTTTACATCACAATCCGCTTTTTATAATATTTGATTAGTGATTGTGTAATAGGTATAAAAATTGTATAGAGGACGTTAGAAATGTAGTCGATATTATATATATATAATCTTATAAAAATTAAGATATCTTAAATCTAGCTAGTCAATCTTTAGCTGAAAGTCAAAGTACCTCATCAAGCCATCTTATTCACTATAAAATAGTGATGCTGATAATCTGGCCATGGTGGCAAGTACAAAAAACATACCAATAGAAAATAAAATAAAAAAGAGCATGATGACAATGACAAAGAGCAAACGCGGATATCTATGGGTCACTTTGACTCTATTTGTAATCACCATAACTGCGCATTGGATATTCGCATGGTCTGCATATTACCAAGATCAGGTAGAACACAACCAGCCAATTGATATTGGTAACTATCTGAATGCTACGCTTAGAGACACAATGGAAAATTGGCAGTCAGAGTTTTTGCAATTAATATGGCAGGTAGCAGGTCTATCTTTTCTATGGTATGTTGGCTCGCCACAATCTAAAGAGGGAAATGATAGACAAGAGGAGAAGCTTGATCTTATAATTCGCAAGATCGATCCAAGTAATGCAAAGAAACTACTCGAAGAGCTAGAGAAAAAGTATCCGAAGAAATAGACTTGTACAGGTATAAAATATATATACATCATAGAAAATATTCATGATGAAATTATTTATATCATTTCTTCAAGTAAGCATTGTCATTGAATTTACTTTATAATATTTTTAGTACTTGCCAGTAAACAACTTTATTGAATTAGAATTCTAGTTGTCTAATGTAATATCCTAAAATAAGTGGAAGAAAACGACCAATGTGTGGACTCGAAAGAAAAAACACTTTTTTATAACAAAATATGCTTAGCAGTCTATAAGTTGAATATATATCTATTTTCATATTATGAAGCCTATTTTTGTTATTTTATTTTATTTGTTCTATTGCCTAGATGTTCTTCAGATCACATTTGGCAATTTATAATCCCCTTATCTATATGTCAAAAGATGCATATCTTCGGGATCGCCTATCCAATATATGCGTTGCATAGAACCGACTATTGACTAAGCTTTAGATGTTTCTTTCCAATATAATGTCAAAAATTCGTCAAATACAAATATGAAGTCGCCATAGTACGCGCTATTGTATTAGCTAAAATTGCTATTATATGTTTGGCACCTTTCATTTACATGTATTAGATAGGATAGACTGGTGATCTACCAATGTGTGAAGGAGTGTTGACCTATCTTCAAAAAAATTTGATAATATGATGACTATTTCTAAATATGCTATGCTGCTTGCCTGACTATATTATATGATTGGCATATGGTTATGATTAAAATTTAATACCTAAAAAAGTAGATATGCTTCTTACATCATCACTAATATGATAACACTAGTGTAGTTGTGTGCTCATACCTTTTTAGTAAATCGAACCATTTGTATAGCATAAACTACAAGAATTTTCTATTTATTAGAGAGTCTATCTTCTATTACTCTTATGTTTGATCCAAACTGTATTTTCTGCAACATTGCTGATGGCAAAATTAAGGCGAGAATTATCAGTCAAAATAATAAGGCCATAGCATTTCTAGATGCCATGCCATTATCCATAGGTCATACTCTAATTATTCCAAAAATACACTACAAAAAAGTACAGGAAATGAGTAGAGACGACTCGTCTGCAGTTTTTGACCTGCTTTGGCAAGTATCTTTCGCAGTAGAAAAGGCAGCAGAAGTCAATGCTTCAACTATAGCAGTTCATAATGGTAGAGAAGCAGGACAGGAAGTGCCTCATGTCCATATCCATATTATTCCTAGAAAAATCGACGATGGAGCAGGACCAGTTCATTCAATGTTTAAGAAAAGGCCAGCTTCTAATTCAGAAGAAATGGATTCGATACTCGGCAGAATAAAAAGAATGCTTTAGTTTAATTTTTTCAAAATAACATCGTAGTTGCCATATTTCAAATGTAATTCATTCAATTACTAAAAAATTTATTCCCAAACTTAATACAAAGAACTCTAAGATACATCTATAAAATAAGAATAGGAAAAAGAGTTAGAAAGGCAGTGTATTATAGCCATTTAAAATATTCATTCACCTGGAGGACCGCCACACAATGGAGTAGTTGCTGCTGAGAATTGAATTGCATGCGATGTGGATGATCTCGTTTTGAGCACAATCATACTCTACTACTCTACTACTGCGACACCTTCACCAAGAGAACCTTCTGGCTGATCAATAACCCTATTTGATATAGCACCACCAAAGTTTTTGGGTGAGCCAGTTGATTCAACGATTTTTTGCTGAGTGAACGTGCTGATTCGTTCCGCATTGAGAACTTACTGCTGCAGATAGTTGCAATACCTACTATTGATACCAATTGAAAGAACTATTCAGTATATCAAAGACAGAACTGAATGTTTTGATGATTACTTTCCATTTGCTAAAAAATATTAAGAAAAAATGCAAACTAAAATATGTTGTCAATTGGTTTAATCTTTTTGTTAATTATTGTTATAATGGGAAGGTAAAAGCCTCTTAAGTTAATAGAACCTTCTTTATCTATCAAACCCTTTAATGCAATATATATAACTCTCAACAATGATCCCCTGCAACGTATTTGAACGGAATCATATTGTATCCTAGGCACGGGGACTTTCATATCTCCGCCTGTCGTTACCCAACTGTTCTAATAATAAAACAATCTTCTCCTTCTGATACTGCTACTGCTTTATTACATATGATAAAAGATATTTACCAGCTCTCATATAATTTTGCTATAAAATGGAATTTTGATAATAGAGATATTTCATTTTAATTAAATAGTCTGGAATGTATGCTAATAGTTACTCCATTGCTATTGATAGGAGAATTATACTCACTGGTGTATGTATAGAAATGAAGAAATATCTCAGCAGAGCAAGCTAAAAAAAGTGCGCTACTATAGATTGTTTGTGTTAATACTTAGGTGAGAATTGCTAAAGCGTTTTATTAGACAGCAAAATAGAAATATTTGTTACGGTGCCTAATGGTTATAAAAAGAAAAGAAAAGAAAAGAAGGTTATCGTCTTCTTGCGACTATTGTATGGGTCTGCTCTACATACCATCTGACCTTATCCTTGAAACTCGACCACCAATCCAAAAATGAATCACTGCTATCTGCTTCAAATATCAAGAATCCATTGTATTCTGTCCCCCAAGCATGATCGTATTCTCCTACAAGCTCAATACCTGAAGGCAAACTATTTTTTAGTTCCCGCCATTCATTATTAGCTTTCTGTGCCTCGTCTTTACTCATTGCTTTGAATCGGTAAAATACTAAAAATGTAGCTGCAACCATATAGTTTGTTTGAATTTATAATATTAATAAGTTCTTCTATAATTTATTTTAGTATTTTTTACAAAATCTTTTAATCTATTAATTTTTTTGCTCAATGGAATACTATATCAATTTTGGAATTAATCCATGTGCTTTGCATAATCTGTTTACATTAATTTGTATACCTTCATCATATTGATAAATATGTACATAATAATATTATTTACTCGATAACAGCAGCAACTCAAAAAAAGCAATAATAACAGCAATATTTAGAAGAGACTAATTAACAAAAATAACTGGAATTCTAGAACAGTAATACTATTTACCATTTTAAATATATGCGCATTATTATCAAATAAATGATCAAAGTATCAACAATACTTCAAATGAAAGATGACAAAAGAACAAGTTAGAATCTCAATTGTCTTTAAATGAAATGACTAAATCCATCATCTACTTTATTGTATTGAGTAATTCATTCATATGAGAATATATTTCAAACTGTCTTCGATATAGTATATTCAAATTCGCTTACATACAAACAACAATATATATTCACTGTAATTGTCGTATAATAATCATTGTAAATTATTTGCCAGGATATGTGTGTATTTCTTGCAATTTATCAGTTTTTAAATTCGACAATTTTTTTCTAATAAGATTTAATTTTTAGTCTATTAGTTGTGTAATTAAGAATGCCCATTCTACCAATTGACTCAGGACGCTATGGAAGTAAAGAAATCAAGAAAATATTTGAGGAAGAACAACACCTACAATACCAACTAGATTTTGAAGCTGCAGTATCAGCAGCCCAGGCTCATATTAAAATGATTCCAGAATATGCTTCTGACGATATCACAAAAAAGGCAAAATCTGGCAAAATTACTATTGAGAAAGTTAAGGAATTAGAAGCAGTTACAGAACATGATACTGCTGCAGTAGTAGAAGCTTTAAGTGAACAATGTTCAGAAAAATCAAAACCTTGGATCCATTATGGATTAACAAGTAACGATATTTTAGATACGACTATCTCAATGCAAATGAAAGACGCATTTTCTATTCTTGAATCTAAAATTCTAGATATAGCAACTGCTCTGATTGACAAGGCATTAGAATTCCGTACTCTTCCTGCAGTTGGCAGAACACATGGACAGCATGCAAGTATAATTGCATTTGGTCTAAAATTTGCAGTATGGGCTGCTGAAATGGCAAACCATATAGAAAGAATTGAAGAAGGTAAAAAACGATTCCTACTTTGCAAAACCCTTGGCGTTGTTGGAACAGGCTCTTTAATGGGAAATAGGGCATTAGATGTACAGACAAGAGTAGCTATGGATTTGGGACTTTATGCTGTTGAAGCTGCTACACAAGTTATTCCTCGAGAACGACATGCAGAGATGCAATTTTTGATTACTCTTGTTGCTTGCACGCTTGACAAGATTGCAATTGAGGTTAGAAATTTACAGCGAACAGAGATAGGTGAAGTTGCAGAACCTTTCAGAAGAGGGCAGATTGGAAGTAGCGCAGTTCCAATCAAACGTAATCCAATTAAGAGTGAAAGAGTTTCTTCCCTTGCAAAGATTCTTCGATCATTAGTTAATGTTGCAATGGAGAACATTGGCTTATGGCATGAGAGAGATCTGTCAAATTCAGCAAATGAACGATTTACGCTTCCAATGGCTGTAATTCTCTTAGATGAAATGTTAAATTCTATGAAGAGTATTATCATAGATCTTAACGTAAATACAAAGAGAATTACCTCTAACCTCAATATTACAAAGGGTCAAATCTATGCAGAATTTGTTCTTGAGGCATTGATAAAGAAAGGAGTTCCCAGATTTGAAGCATATCGTAATATCCAAAGGGTAGCATTTGCAGCATTGGAGAGGGAGGAAGATTTCTTTGATGCTCTGAGAAAAGATTCGAATCTCTCAAAGAATCTTACTCCCCTAGAATTAAAAGGCATATTTAATGCAAAAAATCATCTGTCAGCATCATCAAAAATTATAGAGAATGTCGTGAGAAAGGTAAAGGCCACAAATAAGAAATATCATAACAATCAATTACACTAGATAAATTTGATGTTTTATTTTAATTTGTAGTTGAAGGCTAGATATTTGATATTTTTTCTTGCTCTTTTTTGTATATTCTTACTATTCTGATATTATTTATTAGTCATTTTGAAATTTCTGTGAATTAATGAGCTATATTGAAGAGCCTTTTTTGGTTTCATTGCAGATTCTCTTGGAATACCTATTGAAAGAGCTAATTTTCTCAGAATATGTTTTCGTATGAAATCCTTAGAACCAGTGATCTTCTGTTCAATGGGTATATCTTTAGCAAAATCAATGAATTTTTGTGAGAAAAATGGTTGTTTTGTAAGTACCCCAAATTCTGTTGTTATCTTGTCTATCTCTTTTAGGAGCACACGTTCATTAGCGATTCTTTCATCCATTAAGTCTATTATCCTTGTTATACCCTCGTCATAGACTAGTCTGAATTTATTATAACCACAGAATAATTCATCGCAGCCATTTGCAGTTAAAATTGATCGAAGATTATTCTGATTGGCCATTCTCGCAATATAGAAATATGCTATACAATTTTCAATATGGGAAACATTCCTGCACGCTATTTTTTGTTGGACATATAGTAAATCTTTCTGGAACTGTTCTGGCTGTAATACTGATATCTTATGAGGCAAATCTAATTTTAGAGCAATCTGTTTAGAAAATTCTATATCTTGAGAGAATTGAAACCCTATAGTCAGTAATGTAACCTTCATTCCAATGTCTTTGCATACTTTTGCAAGTAAAGAACTATCAATTCCTCCGGAAAAAGCAACTGCTAAAGAAGAAGAAGAGTTTTTGTTTATCGTATCTAATACTGCTTCAAAGAGTGCTTTTTTTAGATCATTAAGCAATTATAATTTGATATATCGTATCATTTATTGTGCGAACTAGATACTTATCCGCAATTTAGTTTTTTGAATTAATAAACCAACCCAGCAGCTTTGGTAACCTCAGAAACATTCTGATATTGTTTATCTTCCATATTCTGAAGTTTTGACAATATATCTTTACTTTCATGATTATTCGCAGAAGCAGATTGTCGTTGTTGTACATATTGAATTATCTTATTCTTGTCTGCTGGAAATTCCATATCTTTAAGGATTTGACCAATAGATCCAGCTTTTGTATAATCTTCTACATTTACTTCCTTTCTCTGACCTTGTACTCCTCCTTGTTCACTTACCATTTTCTGTATTTCTTGTTCTTTATCTTCTGACATTAGATAATACTATCTTCAAATACCTTTTTAATGTTATAAATAATTTTTATGATTTAACTCAAAGCAGGTAGAAATAAAGCAAAGAATTAAGCCTGCGGTAATATACTATAACAGTCAAGACTCTATCGACGGCAAATAGTAAAGGTTCAAGAACTTCTTCCTATAAATATCAGAATAAAATACTCTACCGAATAGGGAATATGACAACCAAATTCTTAGGAAAGTATACTCGAAAAACTATAATTTTTCTTATTAAGGTGGTAGTTCATAGTAGACGGAAACATATGTTGCTTGTAGAGAAACTAAAAAGGAATAGTACCATAAAATATCTAGAATTTCTGAAGTTTTCTTGTATTCTTTGTATGATAATATAAGGAGGAGTATATAATGGCTTGCGGATCAGCAGTAGATGAATTTGGTGTAAAACATTAAATGTATATGATATGCACCTGATCTCTTTTTCTGCTTGCTTGAGAATCCAAGAATAGAGCCAATTGAAAATAATATGAAAAGTTAAACATCAAGTGCAACCAGATTAAAAATAAGGATCCACTGCTGCAGACTAATGACGGTTGGTTATTCGTATGGATATAAAGAAAATAATGATAAGAGTAAATATTAAGATACTGATGTTTCTTTAGTTATTTGTTTGCTCCTGCTGCACCTTGTTCATATTCGCTACCAGTCTCATCTGCGCCTGCAGTACCTTTAGTCATGCCACTTCTTCTTGCCTTTTCTCTTGCTTCCTCAGGACTTGTTCCAGTCTGTCCTGGTTCTGTAATCTTTTCTGTCATTTCTCTTTTTACTCCTGTAGGTTCATGTTCTTTTTCTTTTGCTGGAGTCATTGCTTCTTTTTCTCTATACTGTGTCAGTGGGTCCTCTTTTCGACCGACTTCTGTTCCAGGAGCACCTTCTTCATATTCTCTTTCCTGTTCATTAGAGTATGTGCTTTCATTACTAGAACCTGCTACTTTATCTTTAGCGTCAGTTACTTTATCTTTAGCGCCAGTTACCTTTTCTTTAACTTTATCTTTAATACCACTCATTGTTATTGCATGCATTCTATAACATATTAATAGCACATAGAATGTCTATGGAATCACTCTTTAGAAGAATTATTTATTGTTTAATATTATAAGAATTATGTTTTTATAACATTCTTTATAGTAAATATTCTATTATATATATAAATACGTCTTAAATAAGAAAGTTATATATATTTTTCATATTAATATATTGTCGTATTTTAAAATAATATCAGCATGTATTAACCTCACCAATAAACATTCTGGTTGGAGCATCAATGAATGAATTAGTATTTTCATACAGCTGAAAATAGGTTACATACTTTATACCCTCTTCTCTACGTTTATACCAGTCTGCATATAGAACGGTTTATTATCTATTGTCTATTCCTCGATTCTCATTAGAATACGTGATAGGAATCTGCTTTTGCGAAATTAAGTTCCTGTAAATATAAACCTTATCTAATATTACCAAAAGAAGGTCAATCAATAAGATATTCTTTAATTCGTAAGAAAAATAGGGTTTTATAACACCTTTAGCAGTTCTGATATATTTTAAATATTATATTATTTCTTATTGATAATTTGACATTACAAGCCAACCTTAGGCCGTATAAATTAAATAAATTTCATGTAGGACATCCCTCCATTTTCTGTATATAATATCCTTTTGATAAGATATCTTTTTCAACCATAGAAGGTGCCTCTTGAATATGACAGAATTGGCATTCTTCTTGTGTCATTTTTTGACCTGCTTGACCCGCATTTTCGAGATATTGTTTGCCGTATTCGATTGCCTTTTCATGAGGAGTAGTTGCTTCTACTACCACATCAAAATGCATAGTCTTTCCATCTTTCTTTTTTACATAGGTATCATAAACTGCACATTCCATATAATAATTTTTAAAGTAACGTTATTTATTCTATATCCTTTTCCTTAATTAGGAGACTAAAACATCAGAAATTTTTTGATATACATTAATGAACCGTCACTCTTGCTATTTTTATCATTTATTGTCTCTATTGGTAATGAAATATAATGACACCATTTCGTCATAGAGATTTAAATTTAAGTTTATAAAATAAAATCCTCATTGTAGAGAAGAGTTCTTATATTCTTTGGTATGTATTTTTTTATTTATGCAACTTACAGCCGACGAGGAAAAAGCTCTCGATGGCGATCAAGGTGAAACAGTCGCCTCTGCATACAGAATTTTATTGGCTATCGGCGAAGCTACCGATGCAGAGAAACTTGTTCCTATAAAATGGGTACACATATCTGGAGTAAATTACAATACTATTGGTGATTCTGGTGTTCAATTTCTTGAAAAATTTAGTAGTAATGCAAAAGTTGCAGTAAAAACCACTATAAACCCTATGGGTTTTGACAGAAATAAAACCAATAGGCTATCGGAGAATTTCATTAAAAAACAGAAGAGTATAGTAAAATCATACGAGGCCATGGGGACAATACCCTCATTTACTTGTATTCCATATGAAATATTTGATATTCCAAAGAAAGGAAGTATGGTAAGTTTTGCTGAAAGTAATGCTGCAGTTTTTTCAAACTCAATGTTAGGGTTGCTAACTAGTAAAGAAAGCTCATTAAGTGCATTAGCTAGTTCAGTGACTGGAAAAGCACCACTTTCTGATCTGCGAATTGAAGAATTTAGACATCCTAAAGTTGTTATTAAACCAGATTTTAGGCTAGAAACAGAATTAGATTATGGATTAGTCGGTTATTTTACAGGAAAAATAGTAAAAGATAGTTGTGTTGCATTCGACAGTATTTCAGAAAAACCAAGAAAAATAAAAATGAAATCTCTTTCAGCAGCTATCGGTACATCGGGTTCATGCGGAATGTTCACTCTGGGAGAAAAAGCTAAGGAGGTGATTTCATATGGAAAAAAAGAATGCAATATAATTAAAGATGAGCTAAATACCTCAGAAGAAGGTGATTTAATTGCTCTCGGAAGTCCTCAACTAGGAATGAATGAGCTAAATCTACTTGGTAATCTACTAGAAGGAAAGAAGTTTACGAAGCGCTGTCTTATTTACTGTGCGAGAGCAATTCATAAGCAGGCAACAAAGATTGGTTTAACAGGCAGGATAGAAAGAGCAGGCGGTGAATTTATATGCGATGCATGTACATGCCTTACTCCTCTCATCACTAGAGACGAGGTTGATTCTGTGACAACAAACAGCATCAAAGGAGCATATTATCTAAACAATTCCAATAGAATAGGAGTAGCGCTCAAAGATCTGATGACAATTGTAAAGGAGTATACAAATTAGAAGTGAGTTTTCAAATTAATTGCCGTAGAATTGTTGGTGGAAGTAGCAGTGGGAAAGCACTTGTTACTAAACAACCAATCAATTTTCTTGCAATGATAGACACAATAAAATACACCATTAAAGATCGAAATCATGAGTTGTATGGCAAATCCATGAAAGATGCCATTTTGGTCTTTCCGCATGCCATAGGTAGTAGTGTTGGTGCCTATGCAATATATTCATTAAAAATAAATGGAGCTGCTCCCAGGGCAGTAGTATGCAGCAACAAATCAGATATAATAACTGCATCTGGGTGTGCAATTTCAAATATACCCTTAGTAGATATGCCTGAAAAAGTATTGTCTTCTGCTATAATAACAGGATTAGCAATCACTGTTGATGCAGATAACAAAAAAATTATAATACAAACAGTTTAAATTTTTGAAAAACAAAATTGTCATATCGGTGCATGGCAGTTGATGGGCGAACCGACCGATTCAAAGCGGAATGACGATAAAAGTCCATGCACCGTAACAAACTTTTTGAAGATATGTAATGACAATTTTATAGTAATTCTTCTAACATGGATATTAAGGAAATTTTGTAAAATACTTCATCAAGAAATATGGGAATAAACAAGTAACCATTCTTCTGATGCCACTTAACTGCATCATATAACAAATCTTATCACAATATCAACAGAGTTTCTGACAAACATGCTTATTTTCGTTAAAATACGCTTTCATGATCTGCATTTCTATATCCATTTTGACTCTGTCTAGATTATCTCCTTGCATGAAAAGATACTAGAATCTATATATTTATTGATGTTTCCAAACTAATTTTAGGTGATAGCCTATGAACATATTCATTCCCGCTTATGCAGTTTCCAACCTCTCATCTTTAAGAGTTATACTGCCTTTTTAGGAATTAATGGTTATACCTTATATAAATGGAAAACAAAAATTTTACCTTAATATCTCGTTCAATACAGATAACATATTTTATTTATTAACTATATTAACCACCCCTTATAATTATACTACGCTGAAAGAAGCTTTTTAATATACTATAAATTAATATATTAATACTATATTCATAATACTTTTATTTAGGTAAAAGAGATTAAACCTGTTTGGCAAGCTTTTGTCCAGAATGTGGCGGAGAATTAAAATTTGATCCCACTAGCAAGAACTTTGTCTGCAGAAGCTGTGGACTATTTGCATCTAGAGAAAAAATTGACGAGTTACGCGATAAAACGGAAAAGGATTCTGTTTACAAGAAAAAGCAGCTGCATGATGATTATCTTGACTGGTGGCAAACTTCAAAGAAGGAAAAACAAAAGCAATAGACTAAGATGAACAATGGCTGATAAGTTAAATGCTGAGTGATTTTGAGCCATAAGTGATCATGCCATATATTCAATAGAAAACTTTCATTTATTCTTTTACTGTTATTATTGGCTATTGCTATATTAGAAAGCTTATAGTTGTTGCACCAAATGCTGTTTTTAGAGGTGAGGAAGGGTCCATTCATATAGATAGAATACGTAAGCAAGGGTTAAATTGACAAGTCATGTGTCATCACATTTGCAATGATCGACTCAGACTCTTGGAAAGTTTTATCAACTTTCTTTGCCTTATTTGCCTTTTTTTATCACTTTAATCATAGTATGATATATTAAATCAAATCATATAAGATCATAGAAAATAAACTGTATTATATTATAAAGTAAATTAAAGTATCAAGTTTGTTTGAAGTAAACTTACTTCATTTTCCTTTGTGGATTCTTAGACGAAATGAACGTGATGTAGTTAATTATTACAATTTTATGACGCCATATGTAGGACGTGCTACGGGAAGTAATATGCTAAATTTTGGCTATTGGAGTGAAAAGACAAAGAGTCCGTTACAAGCACAAAATGAACTCTGCACATTAGTCGGAGAATTTGCTAATCTGGACTCTGCAAAAAAGGTGATAGATATCGGAAGTGGATTTTCTGCGCCAGCAATACATTGGAAATCACTTTATACTTTTCTAAATATAACATGTATAAATGTTAATCTCTTACAACTAAAAACTGCTACAAAATTAGTTAGTAATACTCCATACTCTAAAACTAAAACACTTAGTAATATCAAAGAGATATCATTTGTAAATGCTGCAGCCACAATATTGCCGTTTGTGGACCAATGTGCGGATAGAGTAGTTGCTTTAGAGTCTGCACAACATTTTAAATCATTGATTCATTTTATGCGGGAATCTAAGAGGATTTTAAAACATGATGGATTATTTATAATTGCTATTCCAGTTATAACAACAACTAAACCATTAATTCAACAGTTTATGGAACTTGGAATCCTTTCTTTAACGTGGGCGTCAGAGCATTATAAACTAACAAATATTAAATCCATGATTAAAGCAGCAGGTTTTAAGATAATTGAGATACAGCACATAGGTTCGCATGTATTTGAACCTCTTAGTGACTACTATATTCAAAACAGAAAAATAATAAAGTATGTAATTTTAAAAGAAAGTTCCTCGTATTTTAGTAATATTCTATATGATGTACTCGAAAACATCTTCTACAAATCTGCATTAAAAATGAAGGAAGTATATCAAAAAGGAATTATTGATTATGTTCTAATAAAAGCAGCTTGAATTCTCGATTATGTACGTAGGTTTTTGAGCAATTAATGT
The DNA here is from genome assembly GCA_035642715.1 of Nitrososphaeraceae archaeon. Taxonomy (GTDB): domain Archaea; phylum Thermoproteota; class Nitrososphaeria; order Nitrososphaerales; family Nitrososphaeraceae; genus JAJNBK01. Next base: position 26,505 of record DASQRW010000093.1, read on the forward strand.
TCAGTTCACAGGTGCGGATTAAATCCACAAACAAATGCATTATTTTATGGCATTTAATTCCCATTTGTTAAACAAAATTGAGCAATAAACAATGGAATAGAGTAGAGCATAATGCGATAGTTGTGTGCTCGCATTTTCCTATAAAAGTTTAGAGGATGCTACTCAAGGATGAAGTGATGAAGAAGACTGGGAGAATTTCTTACCCTCAATAAAACAAAAATCTTTAAGATAAGTCAACCTACTACCACTGAAAATTACTTATCCAATAAAGAGGAATAATAGTGAGTAGAAGTGAGATAACAGCTAGTTAGTATCGAGAAATGAATTTTTAGAATTTCTCGGATGACCTGACAATGAGTTTCCTCTGAATGTACATATCAACGGCACTTTTGCTCTCTTGTTAATTGAGGCTTATACAATCAAGTAATTGCAAATATGATGTCATTTTGACCTAAAATACCCTTTTTATATTTTACTGTATAATAATTATTCTCTTGCTGAACCATAAAAATGCAAAATTTAAATTAGGATATGTTGTAATAACTTTAGCATTATTTGGACTAATACTATTATCAGTCATACCAACGATGTTTTATGGTTCTTCTACTATGATTGTACAGCCAGCAGTGGGGCAACCAGAGGATCCATTCCATGTACCTAGTAACGAAACATTAACTCCAGCTCAGCGCAGCGCTCGCGAACAGCTTTTGAAACAGGAAGGCTTCTCGGTCAATGTGATAGCGAGAAACCTCAGTGCGCCTTTAAATATTCTTTATGGTCCTGACGACACGCTCTGGATCACGGAGCGCATAGGAAAGAACATTACACGAATAGATCCGATCAATGGCACAAAGCTCAGCAGCACACCTGTCCCCAACGTTCACCAGTCCGCAGCTCAGGACGGCCTTTTAGGAATGACGTTTGACCCCTACTTCAATAACACGCACCATATTTACGTTGCTTATACGTATGACGCCGATCCCGGTGGGGGAACTCGATCGCCGCACCAAAATTACTCGATTCACGTACGACCCGGCTACTAACACCATTAGCGAGCCCATGGACCTCATCAGCGGACTCTCGGGCAGCAGCGATCATAACTCTGGCCGCATGACATTTGGCCCTGATGGCAAGCTATACTATACTATAGGTGATCAGGGCAAAAACCAGCTCGCTTTGTTCTGTTCTAATAACCATGCCCAGCATCTCCCAACTGCAGAACAAGTTGCTGCCAAGAATTGGACCGCATATGAAGGTAAAGTACTCCGTATGAATCCAGATGGATCCATCCCCGACGACAATCCGGAGATTAACGGTGTCAAAAGCCACATCTATACATATGGTCACCGGAACGCGCAGGGAATAGCTGTAGGTCATAATGGCGATCTCTACATTGCTGAACATGGAGACAATTCCGATGACGAAATTAATCGTCTCAAAGTGGGTGGAAACTATGGCTGGCCCTACGTGTCAGGCTACAATGACAATAAAGCATATCAGTACTACAACTGGTCTGCCGCAGAGAACTGCGAGGATCTGACGTTTAACGATGTCGCACCTGCGCCGCCTGGTGTGCCTGTGATGAACGAAAGTGAATTCAATGCACCAAACTTCGTGCCTCCGATCCAAACATTCTACACTGTCGAGAGCGACTATAACTTTACGAACCATACATGTGGCGAGATGGCCTCTGTCTGCTATCCAACCATCGCTCCTTCGAGTTTGCGTCTGTATACATCAAATGTTATTCCAGGCTGGGAGAACAACTTACTAATGACGACCCTGAAGGCAGGTAGGATCTTCCAAATAGCGCTAAACGAGAATGGCACAGCACTTGCACATGAGCCTGTGGAGCTTTTCCGCTCAGAGAACCGCTACCGTGACATCGCTTTTGGTCCGGACGGCCGTACTCTTTACGTGATCACTGACATGATGGGTCCCGTGCAAGCCATGAAGGAGGGCCCAATTACCCCGACCACTGCCCTGTGGAGTCCTGGCTCGCTGCTTGTGTTTAGGTATGAGCGATAGCTTATCTCTGCGGTAGATCGTCCACCACTTTTACTAGCCCCATAACACAATAGCACAAGTTGTATGTAGTAGTTATTTATTATCATTTTATATATATTTATTGCAAGCAGCATAGGAATAAGTTGCGTTTTTTGAATAAAACTCAAGATGAGATTATAAGTATCTTTGGTTAACCAGTAGCTATATGAAATATCATTAGTTCGATACGTAAAAGTGTAACTATTAACGTCAGATAAAGATAATACATACAGACAACATTTCAAATGTTTCTTGCTTCTTACTACACAATAACTTTTGACTACATAAAGTATCAATTCCGCATGCCTTATATCTGTGTAATTTATACAATAACCAAACAAAAGGTTTACGGCGGATTTGTTAAGTAAATAAAATTGCTTCTCTTGTCTTCCGTGGCTTTTGTAGATATTTCAAAGTGAGAACATAAATTGACAAAGACATTTCAAGAGTTAGGAATGAGTGCTGAAATAAATAGAGCACTCAGAGAAAATAAATTTGAAGCGCCATTTCCTATTCAAGAGGCAGCTATACCATTTCTTTTAAAGGGTGTAGATGTTGTAGGCCAGGCGCATACTGGAACTGGTAAGACAGCTGCTTTTTCCTTACCAATATTAACGAAGGTAAAGCGTAATGGCCCCATTCAAGCACTTATACTTGTGCCTACAAGGGAGCTAGCAATGCAGGTAACAACTGAGATCAACAAGTTTGCAAAATATACTGGCATTAGAACCGTGTCCATATATGGAGGACAGAGTATAAACCTTCAACATGATCAATTAAGACGAGGAGTACAAATAATAGTTGCAACTCCTGGTAGACTAATTGATCATGTGAAACACGGTTCGATTCAGCTTGAGAGTGTGAAGTATGTTGTGCTTGACGAGGCAGACAGAATGCTAGATATGGGTTTTATCGATGACATAAAGTTCATTTTGTTCTATGTGAATGACGATAGGCAAACATGCTTGTTTTCTGCAACTATGCCACCTGAGATATTAAGGTTGGCCCAAGAATACATGAAGGACACTCAGCAAATCAGGCTCAATGAAGAAGAATTAAGTCTTGATACGATAGATCAATCTTATTTAATTGTACAGGAAAGAGAAAAATTTAAACATCTATGCAACTTAATCAGGAGCAGGGACAAAAAACAGACAATTGTTTTTGCGGCTACAAAACAGAGAACGCAGAAATTGGCTTGGGAATTGAAACAGGAAGGATTCAAAGCAATCACCATTCATGGCGATCTATCCCAGAAACAAAGAGATAATGCCATGTATCGATTTAAAAAGGGAATTGAAGATGTCTTAGTAGCTACAGATATTGCAGCACGGGGAATAGATGTTCCAGCAGTAGGTCATGTGATAAACTACGACATACCCGAAGACCCATTGATTTATTTCCATAGAATTGGAAGAACTGCTAGAGCAGGAGGCACAGGCAAGGCTATTTCCTTAGTTTCGCAAGATAGGATCGAAGACTTTGGGAGAATTTTGAGACAGACTGAACATCCTATACGCAAGCTAAATGAAGAGTTGGGAATCGAAGTTCCTGTAGTTCAGTATAGATCTTATGGATATCGCCAAAGACGAAGTTATGGTAATAATAGCTTCCGTGGAAGCGGAAGTTATGGCGATAGCAGAGGTAAACGGAGCTTTGGATCTAGGCGTGGCAGTAGTGCTTACGGAGGCTATGGTGGAAATAGGGGTGAACGAAATAGATATGGCCAAGGACAAGGTAATGGAGATGGTAGACGAAGTCGCTATTACTAGTTGATCAAATATATATTGTTAGTCTTTTTGTGTTGACTTAATCAACCTAACTTTTTATAGCCATCTATCGAATATATATGCTTATATAGCATCTATAGCAATTTTCTATGAATTTTGCACTAATAGAAATATTATTTAACAGAAAAATTCAACTCTGTTTAAAAAGTTAAATATCTTATCTAATAATAAGTCGCTTTTAGATTTCTAAAATCTTATAATCTATTTTCCTATTAATAGGAGGATATTAACAACATAATATATATATTTTTCAACACGTTTTACCATGCTAATGCCTTCCTATCGACAAATCAGCAGTAAATTAAACTTATACATGCTATTTTACTTCAATCTTTTTCTTACTGGCACATATAAAATCACCATCAAATTAGCTACTATATTTCTTATAGCATTATTCATCCTATATCTAGCCTTTCAGAGAAGTACTGGATTGTTATTGTAGGGACAGGTTTATAAGAACATCTAACAATATATAATGGTATCTTAACATGGCAATGAGGAAAATAATGGTAGCACTACCACATGATATGGTAAAAATATTAGAGAAGGAGCGTAAAGACAGATATCTTGAAACAATACCTGAAACTATCAGGGTAATATTAAGTGAGTATCTGCGAACAAAGGTTCATTCTAAATGATTCGGCTGCTTATTAATAAAATATGATAATCCATTCTACAATTTTTATTTCCTGCTCACGTTAGATCGATACTTCCAAACTCTAAGTGTTTTTAGGTTCATTGTTAATAATACAGTAACTAGTCGATAAATTTTTTAAACAAATACTAGTCAGAATAAACAACATTTCATAGACAGAGCACACAACGAGTTAACGATGTAATGATTCAATCAATATATAGTCTGAATGGCTATTTTAAGCTAAGAGTTTCAGATGATTTGATGTCTTATAACACTGATTATTGTCATGGGAAACTCAAGAGTGTATATAATGTATTGGTTGAGTATTCATTATTTTGCCTGTCCATTAGACGATAAGACGTATAGATCTATAAAACACAGAAATTCGCGCATTCTGTGTTGGTAGATCATAAAGACAGTGTTACTCATAAGTTATTGTCGTATATGAAGTGAATAATAATTGAAGTCTATAGTAGAACTTTAAGAAATCGCAATTCTAACATAAAACTATACGCCAGCTAACTTTGTTTGACCATAGATACAAGCGTGTCGTAAGTCACTAATCTCCTCTGCTCTGTGTTTTCTTCTTTCAACTACATATCCGCTTTTAGAGTGATAGAAAATCACCATATCTTTGGGATAAAAGGAAAGCATATCGTGGTTTTCAGAATCTGAAATCATGTGTCTTAGGTGAACTCTTTCCCATGAAAAGAGATCATCAATTTTTCCATCAAAATGAAAATTACTTCCACAAGGACATTCAACATCTCTCCAACTGCCGTGTAAATTCTGCAGCCACTCATTAGCAGGCATTATTTTCTTTTTTATAGACATAAATTAGCAACAATGCTTCGATTCTTTATATATTATTGTTTTTTATTGACTAGTGCCTCTTAAAGATATAAAGCTATCAAGCGTAAGATTGTAAAAAAGTAACACAAGATATGCGACAGCATGAATATTAACTAAAAATAAAGAAGCCTTAGCAACGATAGTAACGCCAAAAGGCTATAACCGAATGTATGTTCATACAGTAGCTCTATCTTATAACATGACAAGTAGTTCTGACTTTACAAATGCATGTAGAAAAGTGTTAACCTGTTCTTCAATATCTTGATTCTTATCTTGGGTCATATTACCACATAGATGTCGCTAATAACAATTTTTAGTTATACATATTTATAATAATAAAACTAGAACATTATGTTGATTATATATTTTTCTCCAGGTAGAGGCTTTACGAGAAACTGATGAAGATACAGGGCTATTATTCGCAAAAAAATTATACCTGCTGCTTTCTATATACTGGTTTATTCAATATTTGAATAAAAGAGAAAATCATTTCTTGCTTAAAATTTAAGCAAAGAAACAAACAATCATTATAGAAAATGGATTCGTGATTCTTACGACAGAAGAGATAAAATATTTCGCTTTGAAGGAAAGATATTAAATTCATCAACATTGTCACAATTTTATATAGCAATAGACTTTAAGAGCTCGTAGTATAATTGATTTTATCTATTTATTGAAATGCGTTTTTATATCCTTTAAGTTTTAACTAATTTATAATTTGCAAGAGGTTTACAATATTGCAATTATTGGCGGCGGTATTTTAGGTGCCTCCTTAGCATATTTTTTGAGCTCGGTATCTCATTCAAAGATAATACTTATAGAACAGGAATGTGATGTAGCTGTTCATACAAGTTCTAGAAATACAGGAAAAGTACACGCTCCTTTTATTTACGATCCTGTGAAAAAGAAAATTTTTGCAAAAGCTGCATCGCTAGGATATGAAATGTGGCAAGCCTATTCACATTATAAGAAGATTTTGTTTAAACAGGATGGAGTATTAGAAGTAGCGAACGACCAACTTGGTATTGATAGACTTCATAAATATATGGAGTGGGGAGAAGCGAACGGCCTACGTAGAGAGCACGATTTCAAATTTCTTGATAGAAATGAAACAAAAGCGATCGAACCAAATGTTCATTGCAGTTCAGCCATATATTGTTCAAAGGATGCATCTGTAGATTATGGTTCTTTGACAAAGAATCTGATACAAGATTGCCAATTGTTTGGATGTACAGTCCTAATCGGACATAGAGTTAAAAGAATCTTGCCATCTACAGGAAATAGAATGTTGACATTAGTGCTAGAACAAGGAAATGAAAAAAAAATTAATACTGAATTTGTAGTTAATGCAGCGGGAGGTAATTCCATAGATATAGCCCATTCTCTAGGTATTGCAATGGAACTTACCGACCTTCATTTTAAAGGGGAATATTGGCTAGCACCACCAGAATATAATGATCTTACAAAGAAAAGTATTTATTCAGTGCCAAAATATCCAGAGTATCCTTTCCTAGATCCCCATTGGATTGTACGTGTTGATGGAAGATGCGAAGTTGGTCCCAATGCAGTTCCTGTCTTTGGTCCCTATGCATATAATTTGAGCAAAAATTTAAAGTGTCTTGTACCAAAGATATTTGAATCATTAAGAACATCAGGAGCCCGTAAAATCTTTTTTGACAAACAATTCTTGTTTCTTGCCAGTAATGAATTAAAAAGTTCGCTCTCTAAAACTACAATGATAAATAGAACAAGAGAATTTCTGCCGCAGCTGAGAACGTCTGCATTCATTCAAAGAGGAACTGCTGGAATTAGATCATGTCTTGTAGATAAGGATGGGAAATTTCTCCCAGATACATTAATCATAAAAAAAGATGATTCATTACATATCCTAAACTATAATTCTCCTGGTGCTACAGGAGCTTTACCGATGGCTGCTATTGTAGTAAATCGATTAATTGAAGATGGAGTAGTAGTGCCAAACCCGTCTGGAGCATCAAAATCACTTTGGGACATTCGATCAATATCAGAGAAAATGCAGCTTTAAGCTATTATAGAGTATTAAGATAAACTAAACTTATGCTCATTATTAAAATCGTAAAATTATACTTACTGCAAAGGCAATTACAGACTATTTACCAAACTATCTTCTAATACCATCCACGTCCTTGCAACAACATTTGAAAGCGCTGGATGATGAAAAATTCAAGAGATAATTATTCTACTTTTAATATCTAATAAAAAGCATGAACGAAGAGATGATGCTTTGATTTTTATTACATCAAAAGATTATTTAATTTTATTACCATAAACTTCAAATAAACTTACAAAACAATCTGTGTCTTCTAATGCTTATGCCATCACTTAATTAATGTATTGATAAACACAATTTTGGTAATGGAGTGTCTTATTTTTCAGTTTCTGTTCTGTAAATATCTGATAGAAGTTAGCCCTAATAGTTATGTATATCATGGCAATGCCTACATGAACTTTGTACCTTGAATAGTGATTCTGTGTTTAATTATCAAAGTGTAATATCTTTTATACTTTATCAATAGGATATAAGGTTCACACATGTTAAGATATTTTCGCAAATAAACGAACCGCAATATGATCTCATTTTTATCTTATTTTGTTTAATCTAATCTATGACAATAAAAGAAGACGAACATGCACATCATCCTAGATGTGAGTCATGTGGAAAAGAGTTTAATAATGCAACTGAAATGAGTGACCATATCAATAGAATGCACAGAAATAGTAGGTGATACACAGCTCCACTTGCGAAAAAGCAATTTATTTTTTAATTCATAAATCAGAATGAAGTAAATATTGAATAGTTATATTTATGTCTAAATCTACTTCTGTTTCTAGTATTACCAATATTTTATAATACGGAAACATAGAGTCATATAGAAATACAAAATTTTTGGGGCCGTTGTCTAGTTTGGTATGATGCCAGCCTCGGGCGCTGGAGATCGCTGGTTCAAATCCGGCCGGCCCCAATGAATTCCCAGTTCAAATCCTAATCTGGGATAGATCTGTACCTTAGATAAGAGATACTTGCATATGGATTAAAAGAGTATATGCAGACCAAAATCCCGATAAAGTCTACGTTTTAAAATTTGTAGGCGCATGCAGAACAAGGAAAGAGTCATCTTGTGGATAATGCTACGCATATCTTTTCTCATTCCCAAAAAGAGAATATCTTGAAGCCTTTCAGAAATGCTACCTGAGGAGTATATCAGGTCATACTAAACTGTATAAAGCGAAAAGATGAGGCTTTTACTAAAAAGAAAAGTTCAGACAGTTTTTGAAGTTATTCTACAAGAAAAGTTTATGGTAATAACGAATATTATCCTGAACAAGTCAAATGATTTTCTGTGAAAGTTGGAAAGGAAAAGACTCTCTCTACAAGTAGTATTATACGAATTTCTGATTTAATTATTTTAATTGCCCTGCTGCTCCTTTAAAGTTAGAATTTAAAAAAAGTAAAATAAAAAACGGCTCGGTGAAGGGATATAACAACTACAAGAAGCACAAAAACAACAGGAATTAATAATACTGACTGCTATAAAGCATTTCAGATTATGCTTCATTATCTAATATCCTAAAATATATCATAAATTTTTAGTTATTTCTTGCTTTTTATTTGTCTATTAGTTCTGCAATATAATAGTCTAGTAGTGATTAATGTCCATTTTAGTCTATTCAAGTGACGAAGTTTCTGGGAAATATATTCACTATTAATAGAAAATTGTTTTATTATATATAAGTGATAAGCTACATTACTATTCAGATGTTTCTGTTTGGGCAAGTAGAATATTATATTGATTAACATTAATATTACAATTAATATTATCTAATAATGAAATTATTATACATGTTTAACAAAGGAGCATGCAGAGGATGTGGAACATACCTTACTCCTATTTCAGTCTGCACTATCTGTAAAGAGTATTTATCATGGATATGTGATAAATGTGAGAGAATGGACGATGTCACTCATTCCCATACTTTCTGCAGAGTTTCATACAAAATAAAGATTGTACATTAAGAAATTAAAAATTATCAAGACAGATTTGTATTGTTATACTAAAAGGCTTCATTAAAAAGCCAAACAAGACAAAGTGATGCATCTAGAACAAATTTACCTAAGATCCGAATCATCATTGGCATGAAGGGAAGAAAACTAGACCTGATCATGTTATAGACTAAGGAGAAATGGATATACGTTACTCTATAGGATTAGTAGTGTATCCCAATACAATATTTAAGGGCGGGGCAGCCTACTGGTACCACCATAAACACAAGGCCCCATCTCAAGCTATACAAGATCCACCACGTAGACGTGCCAGCATGACTATGCCGCCTTAGGGTTGCCCCCTCCCGGATCTCACCCATTTCAACGATTCACAGTCGAAACTGCGCCTTCACGCAGTACGCTGTTCATAACCATCCGACATGGCGTGATTTCATTTCAGCAAGTCAAGCAGGTGCCTCCCATCTATGGATTTATCCAGCAGTTACTGATCCCAGCATGAAGCCGATTTCTGATATGGGGTACGGCTGGCACCCCGATCCTCCCTGCCCCCGCAGCTCTATTACACAGTTTCATTATATTTGCTTATCACTTCTCCTATTATCTTCTAATTACAATTGGTTTGAAGAGTTAATTTGGTTTTAACTGAATCAGTCTAATATCGTATATGATGGTGTGACTATTTCTTAAAATCCATAATATCTATGTGGATAATGATATATCACCTATAATAATTATAATACCTGACAATCAAGCATAAATGACTCACCAAGGCTGCAATAAGGAATACTTTAAGCTAACCTGTTATTACTAGTCAGAATACTAACAGTTCTGCAAACTGAACAGGTGTCTCCCGTAGAATCTCGTCTGCAGACTGAGCACTTTTTCGGCGCATGTATTAATGATACTGACTTCATACTTTTAGAAATCTTTAAGATCGAGTTGTATGTGTTATACTTAATTCCCGGATGACCTTTTTCGAGCTTGTTTAGAAATTCTCGAATATCAGTTCTGATGCTTTCGTGCATATATGGACATTCTTCTGATTGAAATGGAATATTCCTCTGTAGAGCATAGAATGCTATTTCGTGTTCATAAATCTCTACAAAAGGTTTTATCTTCTTCAAGCCATTTGAACCATACTGAACTGGTTCAGGGTAAATCCAAGCTATCCTTTCGATATCTCCAGCAAAAAGGTTTATTGTAAAAGTTTGTAATTGATCATCTAAATTGTGCGCTGTCGCTATGATATTTGCATCCACAGATTCTGCTGCCAAATCTATTGCTCTTCTACGAAAAGTGCCGCACATTGAGCAAGAAGTCATCTTGTCAGAAGGTCTTGTCATCATAGCTTTATCCATATCTATTCCAAATAGATTCTTGTAACTGAGAATCTTGCTCTCTATTTTTAGATCTGAACAGAATTCTTTTACGATCTGCAATGATTCATTACGATAACCTTCTATTCCCTCGTCTATTGTTATAGCGATAATATCTGAACGGTCATGTTTCTCAAAGATTTTTTTCATAACAAATAGTAACGCTAAACTGTCTTTGCCTCCTGAAACAGCAACTGCTACTCTGTCATTATAATCGAGCATCGAAAACTTGGACATAGTTTTAGCAGCCTTTTCTTCTATAGACTGCAGAAAGCATTTTTTGCATAGATGCTCCCCAGAATACGATCTATAAAATACACTTAATCCATTATGGCATTTATTGCAAGGTCGCTGTGACATGGAATATATTAAATCAACAAGTATTATTATTTCTTGATATCAGCAATATGAACTAGAATAATTCTTATGTTGCTCATTATAAAGAGATATACATAGGAAAATGATGTTATGTTAAAAACATTTAAACACCAACAACGTAGTTTAAATGTGCAATTAGATTCAGACCTACTCGACAATATAAATCTCAAGATAATAGATTTTTTGAGTAAAGACTCATCGACACCATTTGTAGAAATAGCTAAACAGATTGGTATTTCAGATGCAACAGTGCATATCAGAGTTAGGCGCCTGCTTGCAGCAGGAATTATTAATAAGTTCACAATTTCCGTAGATAACAATCGTCTTGGTTATGACCACCTTGCTTTCATGGGGATAAATGTAGAACCCGGATTTGCAGAAGAGCTTACCGACGAGCTATCAAAAGTTGACGAAGTATTGGAAATTCACGAAATGCATGGCAGATTTGATTTGCTTTTGAAAGTCCGTGCTAAAGATTTGGATCAGATGAGAGATATCGTAGTAAATAAGATCCGTATATTACCTCATATTATAGAAACAGAATTAATGACAGTTCTGAAATCCAGAAAAGAAGAGCAGATAGTCTCCTTGAAAAAAGATCTTTCAGACAAAGCTAATGAGTTAACATTATAAATAAGGTTTAATCAACTGTGAAATTAAAGCATAGATGATACATGGATTTAAATTCAATTTTTATCATTTCGAGTAAAAAAACATATAGAACTATCAATTAATTATTGACAAGATTATCGCGGGTGGGCAATCAGAATGCAGGCTTATAGCGTCATCACAAATATGGATTCATTGACAGATTTGCTTTAGACCTAGTTATTCTGTGCGAAAGGATTGGCTGATAATTATTATTTTCACAATGTACCTAACCTAAATAAACGATAAATGATAAACTATTACTAACCATATGATATTAACATTAAGGCGGAAGTATTATTACACTCACAACATATACTGCAGATAAACAGATAAACTTAGGTTCAATCTATTTAGGCGCAGACATTGTGTCTACTTATATAATTTGATAATATGATATCGGCTCATATTATTAATAAAAGTATATATCATTATTAATTTTAATATATAATATTGAATGATATTATTAAACTACTGATAGAAATCGGAATCCTAGTTACAGTAACCGCCCTTCTATCAGACATATTTGCAATTAATACAACTATTATTCATGCTACAAATAATACAGCTTCTGAAATAAATAATACTATTGCAAGTATAAATGGAAATAAAGTCTCTAAAGTAAAAGTTGTTGCATCATTCTATCCAATGTATGATTTTGTTCAGAAAATAGGTGGAGATAGAGTTGAAGTATCATCTATAATTCCACTGGGAGTAGAACCACATGACTGGGAACCCACTATACAACAAAGGCTTAATGCAGAATCTTCTGACATGATAGTATACAATGGCGCAGGATTTGAAAAGTGGATTGAAGAAATTGATGCGAAATTTAAAGTAGATACGAGTGAAGGATTAGAATTGCTTGAAGGAAATGGTGAAGGAGGGAATCATCAAACCTCTGCTAGTGGGAATACTGATCTCAACGAAAATGCTGACCCTCATATATGGTTGGATCCGATTCTAGCAAAATATCAAATTGAAAAAATTCGTGATGGATTGATAAAAATTGATCCTGCTAATACAAACTATTATAATGGAAATGCTAAAAAGTTTATTGCAGAACTTGATTCATTGGATGCATTCATAAGATCAGAACTCAGCAACTGTGATAAAACTGATTTTATTGCATTTCATAATGCATTCACTTACTTTTCAAATAGATATGGACTAAACCAACATAGTGTGTCTGAAGGAGTTTCACCAGAAGGAGATATTCTACCACAGAGGTTACAAGAAATTATAAAATTATCTCGTGAATTGAATATAGATACCATTTATGCAGAGGATTTGATCGATCCTCGTCTCGTTAATGTTATCGCAACAGAAATTCCTAATGGTAAAGTACTGATTCTAAGTCCAATAGAGGGTATTGACGAAGAGGAACAAAAAGCAGGCAGAGGATATATTGACAAGATGCGACAGAATATTGGGAATCTAAAGGTGGGTCTTAGATGTACATAGTAAGTATTGATGCAATATATTATCGATATACATTAGCGATTCCTAATTTAGGCAACACTATTCTATTCAATATAAAAGAAGAAAATGATCAGCCAGAAGTAATTGTTCTAACTATGCCGCTGGGAATAGTACACAACTTAATCGTAGGCTTATATGAAATCTATCATAACTATATACTATGACCATAATTCTTGAAATTCTTGAATTTAGTTTTATGCAACGCGCCTTGATAGCTGGAGTTGCTGTTGCGATAATTTGCTCAATAATTGGATTATTTTTGGTGTTAAGACGCCATTCTCTTTTTGGAGATGCACTCTCACATATGGCATTTGGAGGGATTGCTATAGGTATGTATACAAATATCTATCCTATATGGACTGCCTTCATTGTTTCGATCCTTGCAGCATTAGCTATTACTAAACTAAGACAATCAACAAATATTCCTCCGGATTCGGCCGTTGCCGTAATGCTATCGTCTGGTCTTGCTCTTGGCGTTGTTTTAGTAAGCTTATCAAATGGCTTCTCAATAGATTTGTTTAGCTTTCTATTTGGAAGTATCCTGTTAGTAAGCGTCGAAGATACCTTGATGATTTTAGTCATAGCAGTAACAATCTTGTCAATAGTATTGATCCTTTACAGAAAATTATTGTACATTACTTTCGATGAGGAACAAGCAAAAGTCAGTGGATTGCAAGTTACAAAGCTGAACTATCTTTTCATAGTGCTTGCAGGCATAACTGTGATTGCATCAATGCGGTTGGTAGGAATTCTACTAATCTCTTCATTAATTGTAATTCCTACGATCACTGCGATGATGTTTGGAAAAGGTTTTAGAAAAACAGCCTTATTTTCTGTTTCAATATCGGTATTATCTGTAGTAACAGGTATACTTCTCGCTTATATACTGAACTTGGCTCCTGGCGGAACTATTGTCCTTGTTTCTGTAGTCATATTTATTGCAACATTAGCAACAAAATACTCTATCAAGAAAGCCAGAAGATTTGAAAAATCCACTATTAGAATTTAGATCTTATCATTATCCCTACTTAGGCATATAATTACTACTATACAATAACATAGAGGGGGTTTTTTTATCTATTCCAAGATCGTTTCTCTTGTGCTTGTAGTAGAATATTTTCATATGTATTTTAATTGTTGATGTCTGAAAATATCCTATCACCATTTTCTATATTGATTAATTCCTATAATCCCATAGCATCTAAATAGCTATGGTTATTTATCATTCTTTTTTCCGCCTAGATGCATTTGGTATAAAATTACGTAGTCTTGAGAAAAAATTTATTGACTTTATACGTCCTATGCGTCTACATGCATATATATCCTGAATTATGTCCAAGCTCAAACAAACTTTTAAAATATTATGGAAATGGAAACCAACACCGCTCTAATATTAAGTTTAACATAATTGTGTAATCTCGTAAACTAAACAAAGAATATGAAAAACAGAACTATCATTTTTTTGAGTTAATTATTTAAATTTTCGATATTTATCATCATCTTTACCAAAAGATCTGAATAACAACCCACTAAAAACCAAAATGCCTCCCATTACCAAGGCAACAATAGTTTGCTCTGGTGGAACATGCATTACAAGGCGATTACGAATGAGATCGCGGCTGCTGCCGCACTTAAAGGTAACCATTCTTTAATGGCACGAGTAGGTCTATCTATTTCTAATCACCAACTAAATAATAAGCGCATTAAGAGCATTATAATTTTTTCATCCGTCATGGCGATATTCATTGCCCATTTTGATAATTAATTATACTACTAATTAGTCTATAGTATAAATCTAAATACGTCTTAATCATTATATTCGTCTATGGGTTGAAAACACTATCGTCATCTCTGTTTATTTTATTATCATGTTATTAAAATAAATAAACTGTTTATAGCAGATTATCATTGATTGTTAATTAGTATCTGTTAATATTTATTAAAGATATAATAAACATAATAAATTATTATTGTATACATAAAGATGATAATACAATCAATTAGAGAAATAAAACGAATTAATAATATTATTATTGATATAAGAAACTTGTTCAATGATCCAGTAGTTATCAAGACTCTGGAAAAAATAGATCTAACGGCAGAAGCTATGAAAACTGCGGCTGAAAATACAAAAAATACTATACTTGCATTAGAGCAAACAGGTATCCTGTACGAGTCCAAAAAGATAATAATGGCTTCTAGAAAGACAATCAATTTACGAAAGAGTACTCAAAATCTAGGAGAAATTATTAATATTACTAAAGGATTGGAAAAGTCATTTAGAGAGTTAATAAATGAATTGAAGTTACAATAGGGTAGAATATTAAAGATAAAAGAAAAGATGATAAAGAAAAGTGCTGAATGTAGTATAATATTGTAATAGGCAATTAAAATTTTTCTGACTATGGTATAATAGACTATGTGAATATCCAATTATACTCCACTTTTGTTGTAGTAGAATTCACGGAATTTTCTTGAAGGAACAGTCTTCAATAATTTATCTAAATGTTATGCTGAGTGAATATAAGATAGGGAAACCAGTTTATACCTGATTTCATTAGCATTGACGGTTGACCCTTTCTGATACTCGTCATATTATCGTCATTTATTAGTCAGATAACTCCTTTTAGTTCAAATTGAAGTCCGGTAACTAATATATTATACCATAAATTCTGCAAGATAAATACCATAAGAAGGGATTACTAATTCAAATGGGCAATAGTAGTATATTACTTTAATAATGGACCAGATCCGATCAAATACAAGGAAATTCAAGATCTTAATATATTTTGAATATATATATCATAAAAATTAAGTATTTGTAAAGAGCTATATAATAATATGATAGCTTTAAACCTAGGAAACACAAAAATGTGGATATTGAAGAAAATATAAGAGACAAGCCGGTAACTATATATCTAAAAATAGACATATATTGATAGATGCGCTCAGTTGAGTATGAAGATTCTTTTGTTAAAATTGCAGGTCTAATTGGGGGGGAAGAGTATCATAAGGTTGCTCGTGCACTTTTAAATACAGAAGATGCGACCGATGAAGAAATTGCAAGTGCCACTGGTCTAAGGATAAATATTATAAGAAAAGTTCTGTATGATATGTTTGGCAAAGCACTAATTACGGGTATAAGAGTAAAGGATGAGAAGAAAGGATGGTTTGTCTATAGATGGCGAGCGAAACGTGATCAAATTGATAATTTTATAGATAATCAAAAGAAAAAAATTCTCGATCGATTGCAAAAACGTCTAGAATATGAAGAGTCCTCCGAGTTTTATCATTGTGGAAATAAAGATTGTCCGCGAACAAAATTTGATGCTGCTGTTGAATTATTTTTCAAGTGCCCCAACTGCAAAGGACCGCTCAATATGGTAGACAACAGTAAGGTAAAGGAAGCATTACGCTATAAGATTGAACAGATAACATTAGATGTATCCTTAAGAAAATAATAAGATTATGACAACTTATAATACAAAACTACCTCTCCATTATTTTGTCTTGACACCTTTATCAATTCCATTTTTATACCATCTGAGATTCTTTCATAACCATCCCCTTCTACTAATGTAGTCGCCGTTCTCCCACCTACAATTCTAGGTGCAACTGTTACCATTAATTCATTCACGATTCTTAATTGAAGGATAGACCAATTTAATTCTCCACCTCCTTCAACGAGGATTTTATTAAATCCCATCTTTTTAAGAATAAAAAATAGCTCTTTTAAGTCAACAGTTTTTGTTCCTGCAACAATCACTATTGCGCCAGCATTTTTAATTTTATCAATTCTCTCATTAGATGCTCGTCTTGTTACTGCTACTATTGTATTGATTTTAGATGCGCTCTTCAGAATTTTTGAATCAAGAGGAATTCTCCCTATGCTGTCTACTATTATTCTCACAGGAGTTGTTCCATGTCTTTTAACCAACCTTACCGTGAGTCTTGGATTATCTACAATAACAGTTGATATTCCGATAATAATTGCGTCAACAGAAGATCGCAATCTGTGAAGTCGCCTTAAATCTTGTTTTGAAGAAATAGAAGAATCTCCAAGATTAGTCGCAATTTTGCCATCAATTGTCATAGCTGCGTTTATCAGTACCTGCAAATTAGATATCTACTCCATCTATAAACTTGCCATTGATCATCACAGCTTTAATTGAATCCTGACTCGCTCTATGAACTATTGATGCATAAGGGTCATGAATTGGATAGAGATCAATATGATTCTTGTCTAAAAATAAAAGATCTGCTGATCGCCCATTTTCTATATACCCGGAATTCAGGCCAAGGATTTTAGCATTGTTTACTGTAGCCATCATAAGTATTTCTTTAGGACTAATGAATTCTGGTTCTATTGCCCGTGATACCTTCCATAGATAATCCAATTCCTTAAAGATGTCAGGAGAATTTAGCATAACATTATCTGTTCCTATGCCAATAGTGCATCCTAGTTTTAACATTCTTGCAACTTTTGGAATACCGACTCCCAGTATTCCATTTGATCTAGGGCATACGATTACTCCCGTTCCTTTCTTCGCTACTATAGAAATATCCTCTTCATTGGCATTAGTCATATGAACAAGAATGTCAGGTTTTAAATATTGCATTATTCTATATACTTCGGTCATACCTGTTTTTGATTTGGATAATTCATTTGTATCTTTAGACTCTGCAGCATGAATTGCACTTAACAATTTCTTTTTCTCTGTACTATTTTTGCTTTGTAATAATTTGCTGTATTGTATAAGTGTCTCATCAGTATTTTCGTTTGCACCACTGATTCCGAATCCATCAGCTATTTTTAAAATATCGGAAGCCATTTGTAGTAAATTTGAAGAAAGTTTCTTATCCTTTTGTTCTATTCCAGCTTCGTGATATATAATTTCCTTTTTTACCGGATTAAAATAATATTCAACTCTGCCAAGTATTACACATTTAATTGGAAGATCAGATATGGCAGCCTTTAGAAGTTTTACTCCTTCTATACCTCCTTCCCTGAAGTCTGCAAAAGCAACTATTCCTTTTTTCATCATTGATATGGCTGAGCTTCTAATGAACATCTTAAGGTGATCCGGTCTAGTTTTTTGCAAAATATTCCTTTTTGCTCCAAAAACAGGATGAACTCTTTTGTCTAGCCCAGAATCAATAAGGAAATCTTTACCAATTGAATCTCCGATGTGTGTATGGGCATTAATAAATCCGGGTATTACCATAAATCCCTCTGCATCTATAGCATTTCTTTCTTTATCGATAATCCCACGATAATTTCCATCTCCAACTTTCTTTATTATTCCATTTTTTCCGATTTCAATAAAACCATTGTTAACAAAAGTTAGATCACTTCCAAGCAACAAGCTTGCATTCTCGATTATTATAGACATTGTATTTCATATATTGGCTGAATTTTTCCTTCATTTCTCAAATCTCTAATGGTATCCAGTGCTCTGGTGGCAGCCTCAGCAGCTCTTCTCCCGTTCCTTCCTATACCTATTCCACAATTCAATGTTATACCTATACCATTAGCAACAGATTTAATAATTATCTCGGCCTCCTCTTTTTTTATATTATTAGATATAACCATGAAATTGTCTCCTCCAAGAAAAAATGTCATAGCTCCTTTTTTGAGAAATGCTTCTGATAACTTAGCATAGAGCTTCATTACTAATGCTGTAATTTCATACGGCGACATTTTAGAGCTAATCTTTTCAGAACCATTAATGTCAATATGCATTATGTGTGCAGATTCAGAGTAGTTAGAATTTGTGGTAGATGATGAAGCTTTTGAAGACGGAGAGGAAGACATAGTCTGTCCAAAAATTCTTGTTTCTCTATCTATAAGGTTGCCTGTCTTCCTTGCTTCATAAGCATTTATATTTGCTTCAAATGGTGTATTGCCTTTTCCAATAGTCATTGATATCTTAAGGTTTTTGTATAGAGTTGCTATCTCTTTCTGAAGATCTTTATGGTCCTTTAGTGAAAGACCATTAGTTATTGCAAAATACTCATCGAATCTATTTAAATATACGAGACACTCCTTTTGTGAGAACAATCTCTGTACATCATAATAAATTCTTGCCTGCAGCATTTGAATCTGCGCTTCCCTATCTGTACCCAGCGTAAGAGTCCATGGTCCATATCCTTCAATTCTGATAATAGTAATTTGTATTGTCAATCTATAATCATCTCTGTTCTTCCCAATTGTGACTTTACTTCTTTTAATTTTTTAATTCTCATTGCCATGTTAACTGCTGCATTTACTGCACGCAATGGTACTATATCGATTCTGTCTTTTGCCTGTTCAAGGGTCATATCTGGGCCAGTAATTCCAAGCCCAATCGGTTTGCCATATTTCAAAGACAAGTCTGCAATCAACCTGGCTGCATTTTCTGCAACAATATCATCGTGAGATGTTTCTCCCTTTATTACAGCACCCAATGTAACAGCAGCATCTACATCGTTCTTTTTTAAAAGCTCTTCAATTAACAATGGCATATCAAATGAACCAGGAGCAAAGCATATGTAACGTATATCTGCTTTGATTTTTTGTGCCTGATCTTTTGCTTTATTCAGCATTTGAAAAGTAATGTCGCTATTAAATTCTGAAACTATTATTGCTATTCTAATTTTATTCAAAAATTATTAGGCCGCCTTGGCATGAGTCTTCAACTGGCCAGATTCCAATAATGTAATACCCTTAATATCGGCATATTCTTTTGCTTTGTTTATTGATAACGCTTTATGGGTAGTGGAATCTAACATCTCACAAATTACTACTGCTGGCACCAATTTTGACATCTGTGCTAAATAAACACAAAGCTCGGTGTGTCCATGCCTTTCTTCGAGCAGACCTTTTGAAGCAATCAAAATTGGGACATGACCTGGCGATCGGAAGTTTCTTGCAAATTCCTCTATTCCGCCTGAATCTATTTTCTTACAAATTTCTGCCAACTTTGAGATTGTCAAGGCTCTATCGATGTCTGTAATTCCAGTGTATGTATCACGGTGATTAACGGTTATTGAAAAAGATGGTTTGTCGCCATATGGCGGTTTTCCATCGGTTAATTTTGAAAATATTGGATTAATGCTCGATAGGCTTTGGATTATATCGTACATATAAGCTAGTCCCAATTTTGCCGTGATTTCATTTGAAATAGCTAAACAAAGTAATCCTCCAGCGTCATTTCTCATAGTTGCAATACTCTCCGGTTTAACATATTCAGCAGCCATTACCATGTCAATTTCGTCCTCACGTCCTTTATCATCATGAACGAGAACGAATTTGCCATCTCTTAATGCATCTATTGCTTCTTCAAGTGCAGACAATTAAATAATTTTCAACAAGAATTCATTATATAGTTTACTGAAAATCGAGTAAATACTACTTTTTTGGTAGTATACTATTTACATATCTGCTAATTATATCTATTTCAATATTAACCTTGTTGCCTTTAGATTTTGATCCGAGTGTAGTGGTGGTCAGTGTATGTGGTATTAAAGCAATAGAAATTCTATCATCTTTTGCATTTACTACAGTCAGACTTATGCCATCTATTGCTACAGATCCTTTAGATACGAATGAGCCTGAAAATTCTTTATCTTCAATTCTTATCCACATATATGTCCCTGTCTGAGTTGTAATAATTTCGTCAATTATCCCTGTACAATCTACATGGCCGAGAACTATATGCCCTTCCAATCTATCACGTAGACGTAAGCTTCTCTCAACGTTTACCTTGTCTCCACTCTTGACTAAACCAAGACAAGTACGTTTGATAGTTTCATCTACCAACTCAAAATCAGCTGTTCCTTTGGATAACTTTGTAATAGTTAGACAGGCTCCATTTATGCTCATGCTATCGCCAACCTTCATACCCCTACTTATCTTTCCAAGGGATATTGTTAGCTTGACATCAGCTTTCTTGTTCGTATCATTAATTTTACAAATTGATTTTACCTCGACAACATCTTCGATGATGCCTGTAAACATAATTTTTCTTATATATACTTCATTCATCCAAGCTAAAAAACATAACACATTCCAATAGAAGAGAAGGAGGTATGAATGTCAGAATACTAATTCACTTAAATTTTATTGACTTTATCGGCAATTCTAAACGAGTTTAGTTTTCTATGCCATAATTAATGAAAAGAAAAAAATATTCTTCTTCCAGTACATGTCTATAATGTCCAACCATAACCTTCTGTTTTCAATATAACATTTTAGTTTATGTAGTGGGTAATGATCATCATAGATGTAAGATTATAATTTATGTAAGGTAATGCAAGTATCTATTCAGTTAGAATACCTACGATAGTATATCTGAATAGGAAACTCATTAAATTTCAAATTTATTAAGAAATTGGTTGGTTGGGTCTGTCAGAAGCAGCAACCAAACAACATCAAACAATTAAAGAATTCTGATATAAAAAGGATTTTAATTTTTATTTTCAAAATTAAATATGCCCGTATAAACTAGATGATCTTTGTATTACATGTAAGATATGTCTCACCAAGTTTCAATGCTTTAATCTTGTTCCTGACAAAATTGTGTCACTCATCTCGAATTCTAATATATTCTTTCCACTATAGTGAATATTGAAATATATTTAGAATGTGTTGCATTCTAGATTTGTTCAGCCTTTCAACTATGGTTTTATGCCTTTCGGCCTGCTAACTATACTAGCTATAGATCAAATTTAATCCAATTACAAGACAGAAAGATGTAGATTAAGATGTATTTAATAGATCTATATTTAATGCAGGGGCCCAACAGTCATCATAATGCATTACTAATATTATAACAGCTATTTCTTTTGATAATGTATATGATGCATGGAACGAATATGCAAAATCTAATTTTTCATCAATGTAGTCTAACATTCATATAACTCCAATGACAAACATACAGCTCTTAATGTCCTCAGAAACAGAAGATATTACTCAGTACAAATGGGGAGTAGCTCACATCTTCAGTAGTTATAATAACACTCTTGTCCACATTACAGACACTAGTGGTGCAGAAACAATTTCATTCAGCTCAGGTGGAAGGCATGTAACAGCGGATAGATATGAATCATCTCCGTATGCCGCAATGAAATCTGCGGTAGCATCCTCTGATGCAGCCAAGGCTAAGGGAATCAATGCTTTGCATATACGAGTAAGAGCTGTTGGTGGAGTAGGTCCTAGAATTCCAGGTCCAGGAGCTCAAGCAGCAATTAGAGCCTTGGCAAGAGCCGGCTTTAGAATTGGCAGAATTGACGATGTCACTCCAGTTCCTCATGATACTACGAGAAAGCCTGGTGGAAGGAGAGGAAGAAGAGTATAATATCCTTCTCTTATTGCATAAATTAAATTTGGTCTTTACACATTTCAAGAAACATTACCTTATTCTTGGTAAAGATTACAGCAAAATACTACTCTAGGTGTTATGGTGTCCTTTTTTCATTCCACTACTTATAATAATAAAATTCTTGGGATTCCTTGATTTTATATTAGTTGCTCTTTACCAATCTTATTAAACTGTTCTTTTTCTGATTAATAAACTAAAAAGTTAATTTTGTATTTCGCAAATAGACAAAGAAATTATCATACACTCTTCTATCATATTTATAGATTCTGTCCAATTATCATTTTTTGATTTGTTCAATATATAATATCCTATTAATATAGTTGAAGAATAATTATAAAACACTTCACTTTGATTAAAAGAAACTTATTGTTTGCATAGCATATGATCGCTTGAAGGTTCAATCATCAATAAACGGTAAGATCACAGAAATACTTTGATAAGTATCTATTTGAATAGAGTGATCAAAAACTGAAAATTTTAAGAATACATCGAAATACTTCGCATCTATTCATAATAGGAGAAATATAATATTCAATATTCCATTGTAGAGTGCAGAGTCTATAAGAAGAAACAGCAATCACAGTAGTATCATTCTTTTTTCTTATTTCTGAAGAGATTTTATCTATGCTTTGCACATGCTATTTTTTATAAAACAGAAAATAAATTAAAATTATTTTCATACTTCTTGCCTCTTGACTTGTCACTATCGCCTAAATTGAGATTTTATAAATTTTTTTAATGAACTATGCATTCAAAAATACATTGTCATCTTAGAATCAGCTTCAAAATTAGTCGTTGAGAATAAGGATAACCGTACTAATAACTGGTATTATTAGCTAGCATCGTCAGTCATATCTTCATTCTCCTGTTTCAGTTTATCTGATAATGAAACAAACTTTCCATGATCTTCAATTTTGATACTAGTATTAACTCTAATTTTCAATCCAATAGATCGGAATAAAGCAAGTAATTCTCCACCTGAGATTCTTTGACTTATCTCACCTGCTTTAATCAATTCTATAATTCTTGCAAGTATTGCTTTTGTCTGATAGGGATATTGGGATTCTGCAAGTTTTAAAACCTCTTCTCCTCTGTCATATAGATAGGTCGATATTATTTCTCTATCATTCTCTTTTTGAGGTATTGATTGTTGTTCCCTCTTTTTTGCCTTTTCAAATGCAGCAGCCTTATCTCGTAGTTCTTTCATCTTTCTGGCCTTGATAATTGCTATATCTGGATCTTCTTGTGACACTACCCTTTTATCACTCCAATTGGGATTAATCTTACTACTTTAGTCGCTATTCCAAGCGAATGTGAAACTTCTACAACTGCATCTACGTCCTTATATGCATCAGGTGTCTCTTCCACCATTCCTTCCTTTGTAAGTGCCTTTATATAGATACCTTTTGATTGCAGCCTGCTTCTTACATCTTCTGCGGTATAACTTCTCTTTGCCGCAGACCTTGACATTGTCCTACCAGCACCATGTGCTGTTGATCCAAAACTTAAATCAAGAGAATTTCTATTTCCTAGAAGAATCCAGCTTGCAGTTCCCATAGAGCCCGGTATAATTACCGGCTGACCAATATTGCGATATTTATTGGGAATCTGATCCATTCCTGCAGGAAATGCTCTTGTAGCTCCTTTTCTATGAACAACTAAATCTTGCATATATTCGCCTTCCACCTTATGGCGCTCCAGCTTGGCAATATTGTGGGATACATCGTAAACTAGTTTCATATCAAGCTGTTCCTCGGTCATATTAAATACTTTTTCAAAAAGTTTTCTTGTCCAGTGTGTTATCATCTGTCGATTACACCATGCAAAATTTAATGCCGAAAACATTGCCTTACGATAATCTTCACCTTCCGACGAATTATTCGGAACACATGCAAGTTCTCTATCCGCTAGTTTCATTCCATACTTTCGCACAGCGATTTCAGAGATACGTAAATAGTCGCTGCATACCTGATGTCCAAATCCTCTCGATCCGCAGTGAATTAGAACAGTTAGTTGTCCTTCTTTATTGATACCCATATTTTCTGCAGCTCTTTCGTCGAAGATTTTGTCTACCTTCTGTATTTCAAGAAAATGATTACCTGAACCTAAGCTACCTAATTGAGATGTGCCACGCTTTCTTGCTGTCTCTGAAATCTTTGCAGAGTCAGCACCAATTATTTTCCCACTTTCTTCACAGACTTCTGCATCTTCTTTCCAGCCGTATCCACGATCAATAGCCCAATTTACACCTTCTACAAGCAATTCATCTAGTTCAGATTTTGTCAACTTAACAGTTCCTTCGCTTCCAACACCTGACGGGATCGAGCTAAAGAGTCCGTTTACAAGATCTTTTAATTTTGTTCTTAGATCTCTTTCGAATAAGCCCGTTCTAATCAGTCTTACACCGCAATTAATATCATATCCAACCCCACCTGGACTTATTATGCCGTGTTCTAGGTCAGTTGCAGCGACTCCTCCTACTGGGAATCCATAACCTTCATGTCCATCTGGAAGAACCACAACGTGTTTTCTCACGCCAGGTAATGTAGAGACGTTTACTGCCTGATCAATAGTTCGATCAATAACCATTTTCGAAATAAGACTATCATTAGCATAAATCGTAACCGGAACATTCATTCCTTTAGATGTGTCTTTTTCAATCGTGAATTCAAAGTCGTTTATTTTTCTAACTCGATGGTTACCACTTTTTGTTACTAATTCACTCATTATACGATTTGAGTTTGAGCCGTAGTTATTATAAGCCTTACCTTCGAGATATCAAGCTGTTAAAATAACCACTCACAAAGAATCGTTTATTTTTCTTACATCTTTTGTTTTCAATAATCGCATCTAGATCTGCGTAATTACATAATGAAAATGAGTAATTAAGAATGCATTATATAATATTATTTAGTTCGACATGGTACTTATTATTAGAGCATATGAAAGAAAAATAAGTTATCCTATCTCTATTTATTATTTTTCTTTTAGTTTTGTATATGCAACAAATGTAAAGCAAGAAGATTTAAAAAGCCTTTTCTTTTCATGATTAAAGTATCACAATGGAGAATCAGAAGAAAATAATTTTATCAGTATTACTGATAATATCACTTTCATTGTTATCAACTACTACCACTATATATATACAAACGGCCTCAGCATTTTTTCACGAAAAGCTATTTGGAGGAAGCAACACTAAACCAGGAGATATAACTGAGGACAAACCTGCAAATACAACGACTACTGGTAGTTCCCCCACACAGACTTCAACTCCAAAGGATGATAATATAAAAGGTTCAGCTGAAGATGATGTTTTAGTAGGTCTAGCCGGAAATGATGTAATTGACGGACAAAGAGGAAATGACAATATTAATGGTTCTGAAGGAGATGATTATCTAATCAGTGGCCAAGGCGCTGATACTATTAATGGTGAAGTTGGAAATGATGTAATTGAAGGTAATACAGGAAATGACAATATTAATGGTTCTGAAGGAGATGATTATCTAATTGGCGGTCCAGGCCGCAATACTCTTAATGGTGGAGTTGGAAATGATACTCTTGTTGGTGGCCCAAACTCTGATACTCTTACTGGCAGAGAAGGCCAAGATATCTTTGTCTGTAATCAAGGAAATGATAAAGTCTTAGATTTTAATGCCACTGAAGGCGATATTAGATTAAACGGCTGTGAAGATAATGATATGACAGGCAAACAAACGAGTAATGGTAATGTTACAGGTACCGCAAATATGACGGCTGGGAGCAACAACAACACGACAACTACAGATGAGACACCAAATCTTGGAGAAACCGGGGATATACTTTCAGACCTTAACTTGACACCTTAGGAAAAGAAGGTATATATGGATTATTGAATACAGAGGTATATTCAGTAAAGTCGGAAATTATGGCATATATATACAAAGACAATTAAAGAAAATGGAAATAATATCAATACTAAATAAGGAGTTTCTAAATCAATAGAATATTCTTCTGTCTACCTTATGCCTATGTAATTTTTAATATTGTTAAACGTCGGTTCCGAATTGACATAACTCTATTAACATTATAATAAAAAATAGTATTCAGTTCTTATTTTGGTTTTTCGAAGTTTAATCTCAGAATGACATATTTTATAATACATCCTTGTCTTGCTATCTAAGGATTTTGTAATATTTATTCAAGTTTTTTTGTTTAGCACATCTAATTAGCAAGATAATACTACAGAATTTTCTCTTGTTCGCAGAAACGACAATAGTGAAGAAATAATAGTACATATCTATGGATAGATAATTAACATTCTTGGCCTCTACTGCATCTACTCTAAAGTAGAGAGAATATTCAAAGCCGTTGAAGCCCTATTGATTTTTTCCAATTAAATGAACATAACCACGGTCATCAAGAAGTGACGCTTCTTCCCAAGTCTCATTGCCATTTGTCAGAAATACTTTGCCATCTCCTTTTTCTACTTTACCTATCACAAGCAATTTCAATTTTGATTTTCTAGCGACAGTTCTAATCCTATTCAATTTGGATTTTGGTATGGTTGCAACTATTTCATATTCCTCTCCTCCATGAAATATAAGTTCTTTTGCATCTAAATGATTATTTTGGGCAAAATCAACAACTCCTTTAGCCAATGGTATGTTCTCTATTAGAATGTTAACTTTACTCTGACGTGCTAATTCATAAAGAGACATAGCAAGACCATCACTGGAATCTATAGAAGAAGAAAAGTATTTTGCAAGAGCAATCCCAAATTTTTGTTGAGGTTTTGGTTTAACTACTGCTAGGATAGCATTTTTTTTAAATATCCCATGAGATCTTGCATCATCTATAAGGATTTTCAACCCGGATGATGAATAGCCAAATTCTCCAGAAACAACGACCAAGTCTCCAGGTTTTGCACCACTTCTTCTTGGAATTCTGGCCGCAGCATTAATATCTGAAAATCCGAGCATATTACAATCTATTATTAATTCATTAGATTCATTAGTATCCCCGCCTACAATTTTGATTCCAAATTCTTTAGATGCTGTTTGAAAGCCAATTATGAGGTCTTTAATTTCATTTTTAGAGTATCTTCTTGGAATTCCGATGGAAATTAAGGATAGATATGGCGGTTTAATGCCCTTTGCTGATAAGTCACTAACACAAGAGACGATGCTTTTTCTAGCAATTTGCCAAGGCTTCATTCCTGTTGGGACATCAGTATTCTCAACAAGCATATCACATTTCAATATGATACTTATAGGACAAAAAATATTGTTCTTACTAGTCTTTGTCTTTGCATCTTTTAGAGAAAATATTGCAACATCGTCTTTTCCAAATTCAGTTATTGTATTATCCGGTTTAAGTTTAGATATAAAAAGATCGATAATCTCTTTTTCATTTAATTTGGTCATATGTAAATTGAACTTTTTCTCTTGTCTTCTTGTACAAAGATTGTATATTTACCTTTTTGGATTCTATTGATATTCTGATAGCATGTTCTGTATTTGAGGGTCTTACAAGTATCCAAGAATCATCATCTATTATAGCCTTAATACCATCGATCGTCAAAACTGCGGATGATTCAGCCGTAAATGAATCAGTTAATTTCTCAATAACTTTTCTGTGCAAAGATGAATCTGCAGATATTTTTGATCTAATTTGAACATACTGGGAAGAGAAGTCAAGATATTCATCTATTTCTTTCTTATCTAAGGATGAGATGATGGCACTTGCCAAAAATCCATCTCTACACATGTTGAATTTCGGCATAATAAAGCCGGCGCTACTTCCTTCTCCCCCTGCCTCAGCATCAACTTCTAACATTTTGCTAACAACGTTTGCTTCACCAACCTTGGAAAAATCAAACCTTCCGCCATGATCCTTTATAAATTTCTCTACGGCTATGCTGGTATCTATGCTCGTAACAAATTTTTTCATTCCTAAATTAATTGCACTGGCAATACAAATCAAAAGTGTGGCATCAGAGCTTAATTT
Source organism: Nitrososphaeraceae archaeon (assembly GCA_035642715.1). Lineage (GTDB taxonomy): Archaea > Thermoproteota > Nitrososphaeria > Nitrososphaerales > Nitrososphaeraceae > JAJNBK01. Next base: position 55,103 of record DASQRW010000093.1, read on the forward strand.
TTGACCCATTCTATTAACTACTACAAGTCTATCACCGTCTAAATCGAATGCAAATCCAAAGTCAAGCTCATTTGCTATGACCAACATGCACAATTCATTAAGATAATCTGCAGTAGGATCAGGTCCTCTTGAAGTTACGCCATGAACATCATTTATACTATAAAATTTGCTGCCAAGTTTTTTGAATAAGTCATTAGCATAGCCACATGTGGCTCCACCACCGAGATCAAGTCCGAGCTTTAATGTTCTATTATACGTTGATTTCTCTACGAAGTTAACAATCTCATTTACATATTCTGAAACGCAATCAAAAGATCTGCCAAGTTTGCCAGTAGCAGATGTTGCTGCTGCTGCTGATGATTCTGATGATAATACAGTTTTCTTTAGCATTGTATGCAGTTCATCTTCAAAAATTCCTCTACCTTTTATTATGAATTTTAATCCATTCCATTCAAAAGGGTTATGTGACGCAGTAACAACAAAACCCGAACCGTATTTTCTTGCCTCCCTGAATACTATGGGTGTTGGTGCCACATCAAAATTGTATACGTCAATATCTAGTTCCATCAAACTTGCCGAAACGGTCTGACTAATTACCCTACTTGAAGGCCGAGTATCTTGTGCTAAAACACATTTTCTTCCTTCCAACTTAATTAAGGAAGCAAACAATCTCGTGAATCTGATAATTTCATGTAAACTAAGGTCAACGCCATAAATTCCTCTAATACCAGATATTGATATTTTCATAAATGATGGTAACCAACCAGACATCCGTAATATTTACTCTGCGCTAATAATGACTGAATTTAGATAGTTTGTTTCTTAAAGTATATGAAGAATTAAATAATGAGCATTGAAATTTTCATATATCGATTTTGCCCTAGTAGCTCAGCCTGGTTAGAGCGAAGGTTTCGTAAACCTTAGGTCGTGGGTTCGAATCCCACCTGGGGCTTCAATTAGCTATAAATATCTCTTATGGAACTTTATGCAGAACTTCCATAGCATGACTATCTCAAATTGTACTAGTAGTATACATACTCACTTTAGATATATATTTAGCAAATAGTATGTCTAATCCAAAACAGAGCAAGTAATTTTAATCACCAAAAATACAATAATTTGTCATGTCGCATTTTATATACTAAATATAATACTTATTAGCAATTTTCATATAAAATCTGTCTATCATGTAAGATTTGATTATCTTTTTATTGAATTAGCAGCATAATAGAATGCGAAGTGCGGGATTTGAACCCGCGATCCCGAGCTTGGGAAGCTCGTACCTTAACCAGGCTGGGCTAACTTCGCTTTAATTTAAATTTCAAATTTAGAATAAGAAATAATAAGTTTGTGATAGATATGCAAATTGTAGAGAATCTAAATGAAAAAGGGATTACCTTATGCAACACGAAGGAGATGTACACACATTTATTATCAATACTTTCTGTATGTATTATCCAACATTCCATACAAACGATAAATATTTCCCGTGTTCTCACTTACATAATTCCAGACTTCAGGGTTAACAGGTAACACTCTGAAATTTGACTTTTGAGAATCATCCAAGGAGTCATGAACTGATTGACCTATCACAATCTGATCAGGTTGTGCAAGTGCAGTCATTTTTGTTGCAATGCTTATAGTATAACCCAAAATGTCAAGATGAGGTTTTTTTATTAGTGTTTGATTCTCAATATTTTTATCTTCTTTACTGTCAGACACATAATTGAGCGCATCCCATCCAAACTGGACTATTACATTCTCCCCGACATCTATTCCAACCCGTACACTCATTTCAGGATAATCATACTGATTCAGAATTGGATTTATACCCTCCCGCATTACTTTAATCATAGATCTTGCGCAGTATACTGCATTGATGCACGGTAAATACAAATCATAGTTATCACCCACAACAAAAAATGCTAGAATTGCATCTCCGACATACTTTAATACATATCCACCATACGCTGCGATCATAAGAGACATTTCTTGAGTGAATGCTTGAATTATTGTTGCAAGCCTATCTACAGGAAGAGTCATTGATAGCCTGGTTGAACCTACAAGATCAATATGCAAAATTACTAGTGTTACTTTAGATTTAGCAAACTTCTCTAATACATTTTGTGTCTCTTTAAATGAGATATTAAATTCTGGTGCTACTTTTAATGCTTTCCAGACTCTTGATTGTGCCATCTTAATCGCAGAGTCTAGGTCAACTACTGCGTCAAGATAAAACGAACCCAAGGAAGGAGTATCTGATGCTTGTCTTATAGAGATCTTTTTTCTCTCCTCTTCTGTATTTGCGGTCTCAATAATTTTGTCTACTTCCTCTTTACCCATATCTAGCTGTAAAGATATTATATCAGCTGGGATACCAGAATTATACAAATTTAATACAGTCTGACGTTGATAACTACTACTAATACTACCATCGCCAGCATCATTAGCAATATTCTCAACCATATCCTTTTTTCCTAATTTACAGTATTACTTTGACTTCATCTCTTACTTATGAGATATTTATGTGATTTATTTATGAAAATAAGAGAGAGAAGCCATCATATAATCTATCTAACTATATATAGATGTTTAAGATAGATATTAAAAAAATCTCTTATGACTGATTTATTAATTGGAGTGAGATAAGAAGTGAGAAAAAAAATAAAATTTATAGTGTAAATCATATATCATTGAAATAAGTTAAGACAAATAGAAACTTTAAACTTACTTTTAATCAAATGTTGCAATTATAATAATCTCAATAAATGAAGAGATATTAAAGCAGTCAATAACATAGTACTATACATTCTGCAAAAGTTTATCAAATCAGATAAAAGATGTGTTAAAATTTCAACAAACTTTATTCAGACTACAAATGCACAACAAAAAAATTGAAACTCGAAAGATAACAAAGCAAATTATCTTCTTACTTCTTTAGAGAAAATATTATTCAGTGATCCAATTATTTTGGGTAATATCATTCTAATGTTTTATGATATCAGACGCTTGCCTGAACTCGGAGTTTAATTCTGATGATCGAATAGAACGATTAACTAAAATCTTTATGAGAAATCATAACCACCCAGTATAGATAGAGAGGTAGAAGATTAACATCAATGTCTTATGTATCAGATGATCGTAACTATACAGATAACCGACAGTCGGGCGTAGATGCACCGGTCGAACGAGTTGGCGATATTAGAAGAGAGCCGCCTATTAATGAGACCACTGATAGAAATAAAGCATCAAAAATGGCAAATCTACTTGAGGGTTTACAATTTCCAACTACAAAAGAAGAGATCAAAGATCATATAAATCGGAAATCTCCAAGCATGGGAAACAGAATTAACGATGTTATGGAAGCTGTTCAAAATAATCTTAGTGAAGACATTCAATATAATAGCGTCTATGATATCGAGATAGCAGCCAGATTAGTACAGAAAAATGATTAATAATAGAATTGTTATTAGGCTTTAAAATTTAAAAAATTAAACCTTTCTCTTCTAATCCTATGTGTTTTTAGAAGATCTTGTAACTAACAGAATCTTTAGTTAAATAAATGACATTAAATAAATTAACAAAATAATACATAAATCACTAAAGATGCAATTCATATACAGTTTTCGATACAATGTACTTGCATACTCTAAAGTCCTGAGGAATCTTATTCATGCTTATTAGTTCACTTGCTCAATTAGAACAGACCTGAATTACTCAAATCGAGTTTGTTTAAGGATATCAATTGATAACTCTCTTCTATAATACAATCAAAATAGGATGAAATTCGATTCTAAAATAGCATTGAATAAACTTACTTTCGCAAACTAAAGATACGAAATGAACCTTTAACTCTTAATTTCGCTATTTCTGATATTTGGCAAGTTTCTTGAACTTTTTCATTTCTCTCTTAATAGTTTCTAAACAGTTAACGCCTTCTAAATGCAAATGTGTAGACGCACTGATTAGGTCTTTATATTCATCCTGAATTTGGGTTGACTTTGTATCTTGATTGTAAATATGATTATTGTATAGCATTATTATTATTATTGCATCAGCACCAAACTCCTTATGGTCCATATTCTTCCAGTCATAATCATCTATAAAAGAATGAAGTGGTGTTTGAATTGCCATACATAATTTTCCTACTTGAATATTCTTATAAATAGATATGTCCTAGTCACGATGTATCATGCATTCAAAGATAATATTGGCATCTATTGTCATTGTTACAACAGCAATCGCAGCATTTGCAATGACTATACATATCAATACCACAAACGCAACAAGAGAAGAAACTGCAAGTAAGGTAGTACAAGCCGGAGGAGGAAATACTACTATTTCATTTAGTCGGTTTTTACCGAAGGACGTACAAATCAATGCCGGTGAAAGTGTAATTTGGTATAATCCAACAGAGGTATCAGAACCACATACAGTCACCTTTGTAATGGATAGCAAATATATGACAGATATAATTGCACCCTTTGCTGTTCCTGACTCAACAGAATTCATACCCTTACCTGCAGATGCTAATAGTGAAGTAGTAGTAATACCTAATAGTAATGGTACAAATAGAACAAATGTTATAGCTGCTTTAGATGCAAGAGGGTTTTATCCAGTTGTAATTAATTCAACTAATAATGTTACATACTTGAATTCAAATGCTTTATATGTAATAGATGGAACTGAAAAGTATGTTAATTCAGGTGTGATACTTCCAGTGGGACAAATACCACCAGGAATTCCACCTATAACTACATTTACTGCAACATTTGAAAAGACAGGGAATTATGATTATATGTGTATTTTCCATCCATGGATGACTGGAAGAATTATTGTAAAGTAGTAGTAGTCAAACCCTTTTTTCCTTTTTTTATAATGCAATTTCTAGTATATTATTAACCAAAACTCATTATTTTAGATCAAGCAGAAGTTGTCATTGTGTAAGTTTCTATATTATTATTGAGTGGATTGTAGTAACGTAGCAGTACATCATACACAAAATATGCCTCTACTAAAAATTATGATATTCCGCAAGAAAACACTTTTCTTTCTTTTTTTCATCTTTATTTTACAGGACCCACTAAAAAGCATCGATATCATAGCGGATTCGGTGGAATGTAAGATATACAGATTTAGCTCAATTAGGAGATCCAACTAATAGGCCATTCTTCCCAATGAAATCCTAATATGATGTTGCTATGAACAAAGAGCAAATAGTGACTATTTAATAATAATGGAGCTACTGGTGGACTTATTGTTGGGCCTATTGTCCGCTTGGTAGATTATCATGCTTCTCCACTAAAACGCTTCTGGTTATTTATTGTTTCAGAATTCATTGAATTTGCATGCGCTGGTTTAAAATATATTATGAAGGTCAGGAGGAAAAGCAATGGTGACAGAAAATTACTTATATGAAATGCTCTATTGTAATAAAGCTTTTTGTTATGGATTTGATCTAGATATATGGTAGACGAGAAAAAAACAGAGACTAACAATACAAATAATACTAACAAACCACCACCATCATCATCACCAGAACCTGCATCATCTAATACTTCCGATAACAAGAACACGATTTCTACTTCCGCATGGATAACTTTGGCTATTTTGGGTTCGTCTATCTTAATTACTATGTATGGAGAAACTATGTTATTACCTGCTATTCCTGACATTATTACAGAATTTAACATCTCTTATAATACTGCCTCATGGATACTTACTGCATATCTTATCGCTGGTGCAGTTATGACTCCGATCGCTGGTAAGTTATCGGATATCTATGGAAGAAAGAAAATGGTGTTGATAATAATGATAATTTATATCATAGGAATTTCTCTTGGAGGATTATCTTCTAACATAACAATTCTCATTATTTCAAGAGTAATTCAAGGCATTGGTATTTCCATGTTTCCTATAGCATTCGGTATTGTGAGAGATCAATTTCCACCAGAAAAACTTGCAATAGGTGTTGGAACATTTAGCGCTATGTTCGCAGCTGGATCTGTAGTAGGTTTAGCAATAGGAGGAAGTATAATTCAATATTTTGGGTGGCGTAGTACTTTTTTTTCAATAATACCTATTGCTATTCTACTATGGGTTATAATTAAAAGGTTCATTTACGACCATAATACTAATCAGCACTATTTAATACAATTTTCTCCTTCAGAAAAAAGCAGTGCTGCTCCGTCTGAACAAAAGCAAGGTACTAATGTTAATAGTAGTAATAACAACAATGATTTGGAGGTTGTTACCACCAGCACCAAATCTATCGATATAAAAGGTGCAATAACTTTAGCTATTATGGTAATCTCATTTCTAATTGTTTTCTCTTATTTAGGAACAGGAAGTAGTAGCAGTGATGGCGGAGTAGGAGAAGACAGCATCACTACTCCAATACAGATCATTATAGGTTTTCTTATTACAGGAATTATTTCATTGATATTATTTATAATTATAGAAAAAAGAACAAAATCACCCTTAATTGATTTTAAATTACTTAACAATAAAATCATTCTTCCTGCCAATATTCTCTTATTGATTAGTTTTCTTGCAATGTTCACGGTTTATCAAACAATACCTATTTTAGTAACAAGTCCTGCCCCAGTAGGTGGATTAGAAGGAGACGCACTAACTACTGCAAATATTCAGCTTCCATTCATGATTGTATTTCTTTTATTTGCTCCTTCTTCTGGCTTTATAATATCTAGGTTAGGAAACATCAAACCCACACTCATAGGAAGCATAATTAGCACAATAGGATTCTTTAGTATACTTCTTTTCCATTCGACAGAGTCTATGGTGGCAGGAACTCTGGCTATAATAGCTACAGGGTTATCATTGACTCAGGTTGGAGGGTTTAATACTATCTTAGAATCTACACCAAGACAATTCAGCGGAATATCTCTTGGAATGACCGTGCTTCTTAACCTTATTGGAGGAGCAGTAGGACCAGCTATTGCAGGAATATACATGCAAACAAATCAAGTATTTATTAATGGTTCTTTCTTTCCTTCTCTGCAATCCTACAATCTGATATTCCTTACGGCTACCTTGCTTTCATTTGTATCTGTTGTGCTTGTATTAATTATAAGGAAAAGAAGCACTTCTTCATCCTCTTTAAATCCCCAAGAGGTTACAATGAAGAAAGCATGACATACGCCTTTATTGATAATTACAGGCATTATTCAAGCGTACATCTCTATCTATATAATGGAGATGATTCGCAAATATAGCAAGACAAAGTTCAATTCTCAGTTATTAATTTAAAATTTATCTTAACTTATCGATACTATAAGATATAAATTAAAGAGACAAATAGACAACAATACTGATGAACTTTACTTTTGAACTTTAATAGCTAGATCGGTAGCTAATTGCATAATGACAAGTCATACTTTAATTATAGGCGATTCTGCATTCATGCCAGAAATTGATTCTGGTTCTATTCATTTCGTTGTTACTTCTCCACCTTATTGGAACCTTAAAAAATATGGAGAAACTACATTAGGCACTAATCAAGCATATGCAAAATATTTGTATGAAATTCAGAGAGTCCTTAAACAAGTAAAAAGAGTAATGGCGCCTGGAAGGTTTGCTGCAATCAACATTGGGACTGCTGTATCAAATATTGGAATGAAACCAATTAATGCAGACATAGTAAGGATGATGGAGGATCTTAGTTTTACGTTTAAGAAAGAGATCATTTGGATAAAACCAAAAGGTACACAGGGATTGTGGCAGCGTGGAGTAACGAAATTTCTAAAGGGCGAACCATATCCTTGTTTTTTTAATCTAAATATAATGCATGAATACATTCTGATATTCCAAAATGAAGGTCAAATGCGAATAAACCTTGAGCCAGAAAACCGATTATCTGAGGAATTTATTAAACAAGTATCATGGAGTGTCTGGGATATGAGAGTATCATATACTAAAGGACATCCAGCACCATTTCCTGAAATGTTGCCAGAGAGATTGATAAAATTATACACAGTTCAAGGAGATGTAGTTCTTGATCCGTTTGGTGGTAGTGGAACAACCATGAAAGTGGCAAGGGATTTAAAACGAAATTCTGTGATATATGAGGTTAATGCAAAATACATGGAGTTAATTAAAAATAATGTAGGATGGAATAATGCAACACTTAATTCAGGTGTAAAATATGAAATTAAAGTCAGAAAACCTGTCACAAACTGAATTAGCAAAAATCAAAAATCTCTATACTTTGGATTGGGAATTAGAAGACGCAGATACCAGATATTATACACATGGATACCATCCATATTCAGCTAAATATATCCCTCAGATTCCATATCGACTTGTATCAAAGTTTACTAAAAAGAATGAGCTTGTATTAGATAATTTTATGGGTAGCGGAACCACTTTAGTTGAATCAAAAGTTTTAGGCAGAAATGCAATAGGTATTGATGTTAATCCTCTTGCCTGTTTGATATCCAAGGTAAAAACTACAACTATACAGAAATCTACATTGGTAGAAATTTCAAAAATTTTAATTCTCTTGAAGGAAGATATTATTAACTTACGTGGCAATATTGTACCCTTCAATCATAGAGAGAAAAGGCCAACCATAGATAACTCCATGAGTAAGACACTTCTTCTTCTTCATCCTAATATATCAAAATGGTATCATCAAAATGTCATTTATGAACTGTTAGCAATAAAGTCAAGAATTGATACTGTAGAGAATAAGGATGTAAAGGACTTTCTATTGGTATCACTCTCTTCTATTTTACGTAGTGTTTCTAATGCAACGAGTGGATTTGGAAATCTGATGATAAACAAGCAAGCCCCTCCCAAAACTAGAATATATGAGAAATTTGTTCTTGCAGTTAGAGATATGCTGAAAAACATGTCAGAATTTAATAAAGCGGCAACCAACTCTAATATAAAAATAGTCAATCATGATAGTAGAAAATTAGAGTTCATTAATGATGAAACAATAGATTTTATTTGTACTCATCCGCCATATATGGCAGCCGTTCCATATGCAGAATATCAAAGATTGTCGCTCTGGTGGCTAGGATTTAGTCAATATGAATTAGAGAAGAGATTGATCGGTGGAAGACGCAGCAGAGCTGATACTCCTGATAGATTTTTTCATGATATCGATATGGCATTAATGGAGATGAAAAGGATTCTACGTAAGAAAAAGTATTGTTGTATTATTATTGGCAATCCTGTTTATAACGGCAAAATTTGGAAGTTAAACGACTTTATAAGAAAAGATGCAACAGATATTGGATTTATCCTTCTAACGGAGATTAACCGTGGCAAATACCGATCTACAATGGGTAAAATGAAAGAAGAGTTCATCCTAATCTTTAGGAATGAGTAAATAGCATATTCGTCCACACGCGCAGACTGGTTGACCATGGCATTAATAAATAATAAAAATCTTTTTTTGTTTCTTTACCTCTTAGAACCTCTTCATATCCATTCATCTTTCTTTTTTCAATTAAAGGACTTTTAGGACTAGTTAGTTAATATGATAATTTTTACTCGGCAATATCGCCGAGGCGAAGAGATTCCTCTATACTTTCTTTTTCTTTCTTGAGCTTTTCTAACTCTAGTCTTTCACGTTCACAAGATTCACGATAATCTTCAAGTTGATCTTTTAAGGTCGATTTTTCACTCTTCAATAGAAACAATACATTTTCATATTTTTCTTTTTCTGCTTTCAATCTATGTATTTCTGTTTCCATTTCACGTAATTCACTTAAATGCCATTGACGTTGTTTTTCAAGTTGTTAGTCCAACAGGATTATTCTCATCGGCTAATTCAGAAAGCTTAATAAGTTGCTCTGTGCTTATGCCTTCTTTCTCAGCTTGACTGCATAATTTAGAAGACGTTGAATACGACCTTTGTGCTCTTCATATATTATACCGAACCTGTGTAATCCCTTTAGCTTCATAAAACCTATGTAAAATTGTATTACTTCTTCTGATAGCTTTAGATCTATTGCCACTTGGATAAGATTCTTGCCTTCAGAAAATTGCTTGTAGGCGGCTACTTGTTTAGAAATTTTGTCTTCTTCTTCTTTATGTTTAGTTTTAGAAACAGCAGCGGCATTTTCTTCTTCTTCATGTTTCTTTAGTACGGCGCTTACATAATTTGGTGATACTCTAAGCTCTTCTACTATCTCACGAGTTGTCTTTCCCTGATTATAGTAAAGATCTATAATACGTCTCTCTTTTTCTTCTTTACTTAGATACATGAATTGTCTGCTAGCATAAAGGCTCATACTATAAAAGACTTATTCTACTCTATTATTGCTAGCATTTTGTATTCTCTGTTATCAGAAAATTGCATCTGCTATTCTCTGTTATCCGTGTGTTGGCCTCTGCTATTTCTGTTATTTTTATCTATATTCTAATCTTGAATTATGCGTCATAACAAGAGATCGATCAAATGACTGGAGGAAAAGAAGAACAAGAGGAAGAAGAGGGTTGCGATGGATGAAGAGTGTGTTCGAACAAGGAGTAATAATGGAAATATGGCAAAGCAATATTGAAATGAAAAATGGTTTGATCCTGCCTTCCAGGTATTTGTCGATAAGGAATTAATTCCTAGGACTCCTAAAAATAAGAGAAGTTAAGTTTCCAAACTGAGTTTAGCTCCAATTCTTTTTAGTTGCTTGTAATGTTGAAACAAGATCGATATAATGCCCTCATAAACAGCTTTCACTAATGCCTTCTTGTTGTGATAGTTCACACACACACATAGAATAGAAAATGTTTAGGCGTATCTATATTAACAATCCGCTTAGTGAGACGGCTATCAGGAAGATATATTATTTATGAGCAAGAATTAAGTAGTCTACTAAAGTGACATACGACAAGAAGAAGGAAAATTCAAAGAAATTCGATTTGATTGTAATTGGAAGTGGTTCTGGACTAGACGTTGCAAATGCAGTATTTCAACATGGTCTTAAGGTCGCAATTGTCGAAAAAGATAAAATGGGTGGAACTTGCCTTAATAGAGGTTGCATTCCATCAAAACTATTAATACATAGTGCTGATGTAGCTGAAACAATAAAACGAGCACATCTTTTTGGTATAAAAGTTGATGGTTTTACAGCTGATTTCCAAAAAATGATAGAGCGAGTAAATAATATAACTGATTCTAGTTCTGACAGAATAAAGAATACATTTGAGGAAATAGAAAATCCTCAGCTCTTCAGTAAAGAATGTAAGTTTAATGGAGAAAAAACACTTTATGTAGGAGAGGAGGATAATAAAAAAATAATAATAACTGCAGACAAAATATTGATTGCTGCTGGCACAAGGCCAAGGATTCCTAATATAAGTGGTCTGAAAGAGGCTGGTTACGTCACCAGTGACGAAATTTTTCGTATAAAAAAGCAGCCAAAAACCCTTACAATAATTGGTGGAGGATATATAGCATGTGAACTAGCGCACTTTTTTGGTGCTCTTGGAACTGAGATAAATATTCTGCAGAGAGGAGATGTATTAATTCCAGACGAAGATGAAGAAGTTTCACAAAAGTTTACTGAAATATTCTCCAAAAAATATAATGTCTATCTAGGATATGAGGTCAAATCTGTCTCAAAGGATATGAATAATGGTGGTGCTAGGTTTCATGTAACAGCAACAAGAAAAGATGATGCTTCAGGTAAAACCTTGGATGTTGTATCAGATCAATTACTAGTTGCTGCAGGAAGAATTCCAAATTCTGATACTCTTGACCTTCATAAAACCGGTGTAAAGGTCAATGATAAAGGTTACATTGTAACAGACAAGTATCTTGAAACTAATGTGAAAGGGATATTTGCACTTGGAGATATAGTTGGACGTTATCTCTTCAAACACAATGCAAACAATGAAGCTCAATATGCTTATAACAACATTATACCTACACATGAGAAGATTCCTGTTAATTATCATGCAATGCCTCATGCAATATTTTCTTCACCACAAATAGCAAGTGTAGGCCTTAGAGAACAGGACTTGAGAAGGATGAGCATAGATTATTACAAGTCTGTTTACCCATACATCAAAACTGCAATGGGAGAAGCAATTGAAGATAGAGATGGTTTTGTAAAGTTTCTTGTAAATAAAGCAGATAGAAAGATACTTGGCTGCCATATTATGGGAAGTGATGCATCAACTCTTATTCATGAAGTTCTTGTAGCTATAAGGCATGGTGATGGTACAACTAAATCCATTTCTGGAACTATTCATATCCATCCCGCACTTTCAGAAGTAGTTGCAAAAGCAGCAGCAAACATCGCTAGCAATTAGGATCATATAATACTATATATAGAGAGGGAAATAATCTCAAAAGCTAATAAATCTGATTTAAACAAATCAACTAATTAATTATCCTGGTGTGATATGGTTTTGTTATATGTTGATTCTTGTTGCTGCTAACCAGGTTTATAGCTGCTTGAACCATATAGTTGAATGGGTTCAGCTAACAATTCAAAAAATTAAATGTTATTTGCAGAAATAATGTATTTTTGATACTAATACTTAGTAACGTGTGGTACCAGTGGGATTTGAACGTTGGTGGTAAATGGGTTCAGTTCAGCAATTTTTGATATTTATATTTTCGTCATCTAATTAAAGCAGGATTAGCTAAGTTAGTCTAAATATGGCATGACTATTAATTTGGGTCCATAGGACAAGCCCTACATATAGAGGAGTTCAATAGTATGTTTTATTAATATTTCAATTCACAACTTTTAGACAAAAATAATCATTCAAATTAGTTGTGGCTCAGTGAGTAGGATGAGATTTGAAGCCTCGGTGCGTATTCTTCTTAGTAGGCTTTATGGTTCAATATTAGATAAGGTACAAAATAATCTGGTGAATAAACCGGGAGAAACCATATTCCCCGTAATTATGCTTCCAACTATGATATTATTAGGCAAAGCATTTCATCATGAGAACAACAATTAATCTAGAAATGTAAGAGTGGACATATTTTATAAGTCAAATGGCTCCCCAATCTGAATAGCTGTTATGCTTGCTAAATTGGACTCAGTTCACAATCAGACCTCGTGTCATCAAATTATCGTTAGATAATACATTTTTGATCTGCTTCAAATTCAATCCCAAACCAATACAAACCAGAGTAGAGATGATGATTTGTATTAAAATAATGGTGCTTGTAAAAACTTTAAGTCCTTCCATAATTTGAAATCATTTCTCTTTAAGAAGAAAACTGATAAACAAATTATTTAAAGACATTGTTGATTTGAGCTATCCTTTAAATTAACCACAGGGCGACTATCGTCATTTGTACAACTTTAAAGTTGCCCAATTACATATATATATGTATATATATGTCTATATATGGTTTAATTTATAGTACGACAAAAGACATATCAGATAGGATGATAAAGAAGATTTGAAATAAAATAGAATGTCATTGTTACTAAAAAATAAGGTTGCAGTAGTGACTGGATCTACCAGAGGGATAGGATTTGCAATAGCAAAGGAGTTTGCAGAAAATAATGGTGCAACCACTGTTGTTTGTTCTAGAAATAATGAGCAAGCCAAAAGAGCGATAAGGCAGATAAGCAGTGACAAAGTGTTTGCGGCTGAAATTGATGTCACAAGTGATCCTAGTGTAAAAAAATTCATGCAGCAAATATTATCTAAATTTGGACGAATTGATATCCTAGTAAATAATGCCGGTTATCCTTTTGATAATAATATTTGGTATAAGAGATTCCATGAAGTTACCGATGAAGAATTGCAAAAAATTATGAGAGTTGACATTCAAGGTTCTGTAAGATTATCTAGGGCAGTTATTTCTTCAATGATTCAAAAAAATACAAACAAAAATAGTGGAGGAGGAGGAGTAATAATAAACATTTCTTCAACTCCTGCAATCGCAGGACATACTGAAGGTGCTCCATATACTATCGCCAAAGCTGCAAATATAGCATTAACAAAATGTATTGCAAAGGAGTATGGTATCAACGGCATCAGATCTTATACTATGGCTCTTGGTAACATTGCAACAATGGCGACATATGATTCAATGACTGAAGTGGCTAGAAACAAGGCTGCCGAAGAACCTCCTATGAAAAGATGGGGAAGACCTGAAGAGGTGGCTAAGATTGCTGCATCTATCGCAAGTGATAGCTTTTCTTTTGCGACAGGTAATACCATTGTAATAGATGGTGGTACTGTGCTATGGTAAAGCTATACTATGACTGTTTGATTATAATATACGAAATAGACAACAATCCGTTTGTGACCATTTTTTATACACCTCGATGGCAGAAGAAGAAGAATAATTACAATTTAATGCGATCCAAGATAATTTCGCAATATCGATAACAGAAGTTTGTTTAATGTATACCTTTGGCAAGCTGCTTATAGCGCTGCATATAATTAGCAACTCAATTGGCAGTAGATCTTGTTGTTTATAGATAGATCTTGAGTACTCTTATTGTTTAACATAGTTTACTTTCACTTTAACATCTCCTCCCAGTATAGTATTCAAATTAGCATAATTTAGCCATGTAATAATTTCGTCAAAATACAACACGATACGAAACGTAAAAATGAAACGCAAGCTCGTTCTCTGTTGGTCCATGGATAGATCTATATACTAAGTAGTTATTCAAAAAGCAAGTAAACCTAATCACAAGTTTAGGTTGTGGCATTGATAAATTCTATATGACAGAATTTGAACCATATCAGCCATTGCTAAACATGAATTAGATTAACGTCTACTACACACTATTTCTACATTGAAATAGTAATGAAAGATTTGGTTCAATCATACAAACAATAGAGAAAAGTTCATTAATCTTGTCTAACACATGGAATTTCAAATAACAATTCCTACACAAATACTTATTCAAATTAGCTAGTCTAGTAGTAGTAGTTGTTTTGAATCAAATTCAAAATGAATAGTCTATTGATATATTTACTATTGTCTTTTGTAGTATTAATAATATATTATTTATATGTATATAATATGGACGACTAAAAGAATGGAATACAAGACAAGACAAATGAGGCATTATTATCAAAACCGATATTATATGTTCCAAAATTGATGTTCTTAACAAAAGGCAAAGGCTTACATAAAGATTATCTTACAAGTTTTGAATTAGCTTTGCGTGATGCAGAAATAGC
>DASQRW010000094.1:0-10156 GCA_035642715.1 Nitrososphaeraceae archaeon
ATCAAGGATAAAACTGAATGCTTTGATAATGACTATTTTCCTTGTAGAAAAGAAAAATGTAAACTACAACATATCAGAAATTGGTTCAATTTTTTCGTTGATTATCATAATAAGGAGGTGATGGCTTAAGTAAACAGAGCCATATTTTATTATAAAATGCTTTATAATTATTTCATATGCGAATTTATCACGAGAATGTTGTCGGACAAGGCCATGGTAACTAGATAGATCCTTGCTGTGACGTCAGTTATGCCCTAGAACATAATGTCAACTTCGCATATTATCATGTTGTATTGGTTTTACATGAGATAACTATTACTAATAACTATGCATGTTTTTCTTTAAACTGCCAAATTTATTCTGGAATATAATAATGTTTAACGAGGTTTATATATTAATAGGGATATATTTGTTATACCTCTTTTCTAGATCACATAATTTTAAATCTTAGAGAATTTATATGACAGATGAGGATATAATTTGAGTAATAACAAGCAATTTCTCTTGCAGCAATTAATGTGGATTGCTATATATTTTGCTATCAGCCTCGCTATTTCAATTATAATACCGTTTCCATTTTCTCTCATTGCTATAATAGGGGTTGTCTTATTGCTAAGTTTTTACGTAAGAAAAAGAATGATGCGAAAGATGGGTTTTGGAATGGGCAACTTCTCTATGTTCGGTTCAGGTTCAATAAATTACTATTGTATGAGCTGCGGAACAAAACATAATGAAGTCGCCTGCCCTAAATGCGGTTCAAAGATGAAAAGAGTTGGATGATCAACTAACGCTTCAACTTGGTTCGTAATTATGATTTTGCTATATACTTCACTTTTCCTTAATCAATGTCAAAAAAGAAGCCAGACAATTGTAAGATTATAGTCTCATATGTATATTATTATCAATTTTTCATCGGATAAGCGAATGCGAAAAAAATGATATCTTAAAATTCATTTTCTTGGTTGCACAGGATCATTTTTTATACTCATATAATACAAATACTTAAGTCATTTTAGATTTAAGATAATTGATATATCTTCTTTATCTCTGTTTTATAATGGCAATCTCCAATTTGATACTCTATTATTGGATGAGACTACCTTAGACATAAAAATATTTACCCTATTTTTAGTCTGTCTGTTCTTCTTTTATAATACCTAATATAGTTTACATTAGATGTAATACTATGCTGAGTTATTCAGCTTCGATAGGTAATGTATTTGATGGAAGAATTGCTAACATAAGTAAATAATTCTATATTTTATCAGTATTTTCCTAATTACTTCCTATCTACTTACATAAAAAAGTAAATCATAAAGGATTTGCAGAGAATTCAATTATACTGTATACATTATCTAATAATTATTTGTTCGCTTAGTATTATGTAATTTTATTAGCCTAAAATGCCCTATATAGGAGAAAGCCATTGATAGTACATAATTAGAGTTATACAATTAACTTTTTGTCAGGATGCGTAGAGGGCTTTCTTTTTATAATATAATCATGACTATTGAGTATGCAGATGATTCTGCCAAATGGTATGGCATAATGGATTTAGCGATAAGATGTGAAATTTAATTTAAGATAGCAAAAACTTTAGGATGCTTTGAAGAAGAGACTTTAAATCTTATTTAGCTGTATTGATATACTTACAATATTCTGTCTTCTTTTTAGTAACTGTCTGTCATATTTCTGTAGAGAATAGTACAACAACAATAGTAATTGATTATATTAAATAGAATGAGATAAAGGTTACATTTTGCATAAATTGATGTCTCGAAAAGATACTATTTTTAATAATTATCATGAAATAAAATACAATTCAATCATCATAGATCTTCGGCCGACCAATTTATGTTTTTTTTCAGATTGTACAAGTAGGTACGAAAAATGTAAGACTCATAAAAGGAACGATCAATTACAATATTCCTGCTGCTTATAAATTAAGATCATATGCTATCTTACTGGTCGAAACAATAATAATATAATAATATAATAACAATTTATTATATCACAATAAGACAAAACATTACTTTAATATACAAATTTAGAATTAGGATCGTTCGATGGATGCTAGGAACATTGGCTTAAGAAATATCGAGGTAGCTGATACCCGTATTTGTTCTATTGATGGAGAAAACGGTAAACTGATTTACCGTGGCTATGACATCTTAGATTTAGTTAGTCATTCTACCTTTGAAGAAACGGCTTATCTTTTATTATTCGGCGAATTGCCAAGTCCAGTTGACTTAGAAGATTTTTCAATCAGGTTAAGAGAAGCCCGCGGTATTTCAGAGCCAATTCTTAGAAATTTAAAAAACCGCCCAAAGAGAGCACACCCTATGGATGTGCTTCAATCATGTGTCTCGGAATTGGCCGACTATGATTTGAATATGGAAGATGATTCAAAAGAAGCCAATATTAGACGAGCTATCATCCTAATCGCGAAAATTCCTGCAATTGTAGCGGCGTGGAATAGACTTCGTAAAGGTCATCATGTTCTCGATTCATTGGAGGAAGGTTCCCATGCTTCAAACTTTCTTTACATGCTTCGCGGAACAACACCAACTCCAGAAGAAGCAAAAGTATTTGATATTTGTCTCATCTTACATGCAGAGCATAGCTTCAATGCCTCTACTTTTGCAGCTAGAGAAATAGCCTCAACCAGAGCGCATATGTACGCTTGTATAGGTGGTGCTGTCGGTGCTTTATCCGGCGAATTACACGGGGGGGCGAACATACAAGTAATGAAAATGTTGCTCGAAATTGCTGAGATTGCAAATGTAGAGAAATGGGTCGAGGCTAGGTTGCAGCAAGGAGGCAGAATTATGGGGATGGGTCACGCTGTATACAGGACTACTGATCCACGGGCCGAAATACTATCAAGACTCTCAAGAGCAATGTCAAAGGAAACAGGCACAAAATGGTTTGAAATTACAGAACGTGTTGAAAACTTCACAAAAAGATACATGCTAGAAAAGAAGAAACAAGCTATTTATCCCAACGTGGATCTATATAGCGCATCGCTTTATTATAGTATGGGCATTCCCATGGATCTCAATACCCCGATCTTTGCAATTTCAAGAATAGCAGGTTGGTGTGCACACATAATTGAAGAGAAGTTTGCAGAAGCCGCTCCCAAGCCTGCCCTCTATCGACCCAAAGCTGTGTATGTAGGGAAATATTGTGGACCTATGGGATGCGAATACACACCCATACAAAATAGAGAATAATTTTATATAAATTATGCAAACAGCCACTTAAATACAAGTTATCTCCTTAATTGTCTAGAAATCCTATCCTTCCTGTTAATCTTGAGCTTTTGTCAATTTTTTTGTAGAAAAATTGTGTATTAGGACATTAGTTAACCTAGTCCTTAACTTCAATTGATAATAATTGAAAGAAAAAGGCTGACCGTATGTGACAGCAAAAAATTTACAAAGATCTATATTGATTGCAGCAGACATTCGTATGAAAAAAGAGCACAGCATTGATTTAGTAGAATACCAGAATAATCACTTAAGCTCAATTCAACATCAATCAATAGAGATTTAGATGTGCTCTGTCTATTAATATATAGAGTGCTTAACAATATCATTGCTATAATCGTCATCTCTTTTGTTGTGGTCGGCACTTTGTGGGGAGTAGGCAATCTAATTAAGCGTCCAGAAGAGTCATCGATAAAAAATATTTCAGGCATATTGTTAATCGCTCAAAATAATGCATTTAATAAGACAAATCCTGATATCTATGCTACTGTAAATGTTCCCAAGAAATTAGTAGTAGTCAATAAGGATTTTGTAAGACATGACCTTGTTGTAGATGAATTAAACATTAATACAGCTTATTTGTCTTCTGAGCAGGATTTTACAACTGCAATTGCATCAAAAGAGCCTGGTATATATAAATACTATTGCTCCTTACATCCAACAACAATGCAAGGCAAAATAATAGTCAAAGAAAATAACGATTAGATTCTGCCGATGACAAGAGCAAAGCATTATTATCTAGAATATTAAGAATGTCTCTTCTTTGTATAAATCAAATCTTGATATAATGTGATATTTACAACTAGATGAAAGCATTTCTTATATGATTTGCATCTTTGTTTTTAACGTTAGATATATCCATTATATTGATATATATATGAGAAAAGCCATCAGAATCTTTATATTTTTTATTCATAAAGAATATTATATAACTGAAATGCGCATATTGCTTGCTGTAAATAGTCTCTCTTGGTATATGAGCGCGTTCATCGTTCATTCATTAGTAGATCCCTAGAGCATTTGATACCCTTGTCTGCTATTAATTAGGATAACATTTAGGATTTCATTCTTCTCATTATGCGATTTTTTTGTTATCTCAGGCTCTAGCCATATAGAGCATAACTAAGTATCAATAATAAAAAAATTTCAGAAAGAATAGTAATTATAAGCAAGGAGATCTTCTAGATTACAGGGATATTGAAAGTATATGTTCTTTCAAAGAGTGATAGCTCTTATTTAGTTCAAATCATTCAGAAAAAATGGCCTAATGATACACTACCAAAAATAAAAAATTTCAAGGTCTATGAGATAGAAGAAGACAAACGCATACTCGAATATGAAGATTTTATGGCCGTTCAGGTGAATAAAAATACTATCTTGCCCTTTCTAGGAAGAAATAAAATCATTGAGCGATTTCCTTCTGTAAACGTAGATATGGGAGCTGTTAGATTTGTGTGCAACGGAGCCAAAATAATGAGACCAGGCATCACAAAGTTTGACATCTTTCACAAAGGCGATATTGTTGGTGTAAAAGATCAAATATACGAAAAAACATTGGCAGTCGGAATCGCTCTTGAGGATAGCGAAAAAGCCAGTAATAATTCAACAGGTTATGTAATAGATAATTTACATTATATCAGCGACAAATTCTGGGAAGCACGCAAAGAATTTGGTAGTTAGATACAAGTAAATAGCCAACTTGAAGATTTAGGTTCAAGGGATATCTCTCAAACGATTATAAAAAGCAATACAAATTTAGGGAATCATCCCTAAAATTTAGGCTATTTCCATTCATTTTGCTTAATATATCCTATCATAAAGCTATTGTTCAAAAGCTTATCGATTCTTCTCGATGACCTTTATTAGTTATCATTAATAGATCTATACCGTCCCCACTTGACGAATCTCTTTGTATCGATGATTTTATCGCTTTTATTGCAAGCTCTTTGGCTTTTTCCTCTGAAATTTCTTTTTTGTATTCTGCGTCCATAACACCGAGTGCCATTTCAGCTCCTGTCCCTACAGCTGCATATTCGTCAGGAAGAAGGGATCCAAGGGGATCTAGTGTATAGATCTGAGGTTTAGCTTCAACACCTCCAACTATTACCTGAGTTAATAATGGAAAGAACCTTCTTTCAAACATTATGACAGACATTAACTTCGCGACTGAATTTGGTGCAACATTACGTTTCGTCTCGAGTTTTCTAATTTTAGAAAGAGCACCTACTTGTCTTACCAATACCTGCATATCAGCTATCATTCCTGCACACGCAGCACCAACAAGCTCAGTAACAGGAAAAGTCTTCTTTGTATTCTTGTTTACAACAAAGTTACCGAATGCAACACGCTTTTCAGCAGCCAAAAGGACACCTCCTTCGTATGAGATTCCCACAGCCGTAGCACCCGGCATAAATTGAAATGCCATAGACTTCCAGGTTATATCCGATAGTAGTTAAATTTAGTCGTTTCTATTCTTTAATTCATTTGGGTAAATGTTACAATATAAAAAATAATATAGTTAAAAGTTCTTGCTAATTGTGGTTATAGGAAATCATTTTTTTATCACAGAATAATCATGTATTCTAATTGCTTCTGCCACCAATCTATTTTGAAGTTCTAAGGCATGCTTTCCTTCAGGGTGTTTAGATTCAGCTATAGTCTCGGCTACAATGTTGATTATATGTCTTAATAGAAATTCATCTCCTCTAGCTGCTTCTGCGCGATAAGTCGAATTGGCCTTATTTACGAATACCACATGTTCATTAGTAAAACTATATCTTGAATCTGATTCATCTTCATAAGGAATTACCTTGTAGCCAATTTTCTTTAATGCAAATGTCTTTTTGACTATCGGTTTTCTGACTTTCCGTGTCCGTATCACCATTCCATTTATATCCTTTTGCTCTATTACTTGTACTAATTCTGCTTGTTGAGAAATAGTGTTGCTTGAGCCTTGCTCCAATAGTTGTTCTGAAGATGTCCGCTGACCTGCCTTTTGTTGCTGTTCTTCTAAATCAATCTGTGATACATTTGAAGAGTTTTCATTTGGAATTGCTTTTTGTACCTCCGTAAAATCTTGGGCTTGCTCAGAGGTATGTGATAGCCTATAATTGGAAGATTCGTCTTTCGGTGAAGGTATAAATTCAGAAGGAATTTCTTCGACTTTGTCTATATTGGGATCGAGAATATCTTCTCCTTTTATGATTTCTTTCATATCAACAACCTCATATCCCTGCACTTCTTCTTGAGATTCAATATTTTCGATAATGGCCTGCCCTAGTACTTTATCTATCTCTCTATATATCTTGGACTCCTCACGAGTAATCAAAACATCTTCATATTCTGTCAAACTCGGAAGGACTATATCTATTATAAACGTCTTCATTGCTTGGTTGAATCTTAAATATTCTTCATCTTCGATTAAAGCCGATTTATCTGCAAACCTTGACGTTAAGGTGTCACATCGGATATATCCAGTCACTCTGTTTAATTTGGCGTCAAAACCAAAGTTGTTGCGTATAACAATATGGTTTCCCACCATTACGGCTATTCCTCTTTCATCCTCAGAAAGCGGCCTCCGTGCAATTACTATTTCGCCACTGATGCGACCGTTATCTATGCTTACAGGAATTTTGTGACCTTGTATATCGGGTGCTTTAATCATCTGAGCACTATCAAAGTTCCATTCTACGAAATTCTCGGCTTCTTTGACATATACCTCAAACATAGGATGTCTCAAAATCGCCAGCTTACGAATTTCTTTTGTTAACCTGAAGATGTCAATAACAACCTTTGGATTTATCATAGTAAGTTCAGTACCATTACGGTCAAGCGTAGGTTCGTTAATTTCTTCTAATTCGACATTCCCTATGAAAAGTTTATCAAGAGTATCACCATCTATTAAAATAGATTTACTGAAATCATCACGCCTTGTTCTAATTCTCATACTTTCAAAAGAAGTAAGGAATGATAATCTACCTGTACCGTACCTTCCTGTCCTAATTCGCTTTAGCTTGGGAGAAATGGCGTCATGCTTTTTATGTGGAGAACCTAAGATCAAAAACTTTTCCATAGAATCTGGATTCATTCCAGCGTCATCTTCAATGATAACTGTACCATTTTTTAAAAGAGTAACAAGAACCTTTGTGGCATCTTCATCAAAAGCATTCTCTACTAACTCCTTCACAATTTCATTAGGAGAAACCCATGTTTTGGTTGCAAATTCTCTAAAAAAAGATGGATGTATCTTTAATTCAGCTGTCATATCTCAACTAAGGGAAGTACTTGCTTTCATTTATTTATTACTTGTCGAATTAATTTTGACAATTTAGTCAGTAGAAATAAGGTTATAAAAAAGACTATCGGTCAAGATATACTACTCTAATTATATATCATACCTTTGCTAATCCAAAGTGTGTTTAGGAGGTAAAAGAAGGTATTTGAGTACTCTATATGATGATCCTCTGAATGTGATATTTCGTGGTTTGTATTGGCATCATAAGAAAACTATCAAATATCAATAACTCTTAAACTAATGAAAAACGAAGAAATATTGATATCATCACAACAAATAACAACAAATTAAATTTCACGTGCTAAAAATTAATCTAGCACCCTTAATACGATAACTTTTTTGAATAAATTCTTTAAAATAATATGTCAAACCTAAATCTCAAGCATTGATAATTTGGCCCTTGAACATAAACATTCATCGTCAACGGATTATCTATTATTCTTCCTTCTTCTAATGTCTGTAAATACTTTGATTAACGTTATCGGTATGTTATCATGATTACAGAAATCAGTACAATAGCAAATCTTTTTTATAATGGCTAATTCAAATAGGATGTTTTCTTCCAAGAATAATGGTAATTATTTCTTTGTTAATGCGTCTCATTAATCTCATGAGGTAGAAGAAATTGCACGAATAGACTAATAATATACATACCGGCTAACATAATCCCAACTTTCAGACCAATTTCCTTTTTGAACATGGGTATCAATGCTATTAATGTTACTGATGTTACAAGTACAACTTGATACGCTAGAAGATTAGTCAAACTTATTGATGCATAAAAGCCACCGTGATACATTGCTCCAAATACGGCGACAGCTAAGAGTAGAGTATTGTTTAATATTTTTGATCCTAAGACATTTGCTATAGCTATAGCTGCACCTGCAGCGCCCTTCCTAGCCAAAATCATCATAGAAACTTTTTCAGGCATCTCTCCCGCTATTGGGCTAATGATGACTGCCAGTATAACGGCAGAAATTCCGACCTCTATAGAAAATCCTTCTAATGAATGAATAAAAGGTTCAGCTCCTAGCAAGATTCCGATTGTCCCTGCTAGAAATGCCAAATATGCTTTTAAAATCTGCCT
This sequence comes from Nitrososphaeraceae archaeon, assembly GCA_035642715.1. GTDB lineage: Archaea > Thermoproteota > Nitrososphaeria > Nitrososphaerales > Nitrososphaeraceae > JAJNBK01. The sequence goes on from DASQRW010000094.1 coordinate 8,651, forward strand.
GTCAAATCCTTTATATAGATTGTGTTCTTCTTTCACTTCCACAATCTCGTGGTCGCCGATGTTATGAAGCAAGTCCGTAGGCTTTATTTTTGATTTTTCTGCTTTCATTTCAAATAGAGCCATTGCTAGATAGGCGATAAACATGAGGGCAAAAATAATTCCGTCAATATAGTTATAGCCGTCTATGAATAAGACAGCACTTACTATAGCCGTGATGATAAGAAATATTTTATCCAATTTGAACGTGCTCACATCTACGCCCTTTAGTGGAGCTTTTGAAAGGCGAGTAGTTGCAATAAGCAGCATTATAGCTAATCCCAAAGTCATCATCAAAAGATTGCTGCCTAGTCCTGCACCTATGGCAACACCGTAGGATCCTGCAGCAGCCGCATAAACGACTATCGCTATCTCTGGAAGCGTAGTAGCCACACTAAGAAGTGTCCTCCCAACAAATTTTCCTCCATATTTTTTTGAAAGGTGCTCTGCGCCGTAAGAAAGGATCCAACTAGCCACTGTCAATTCTGCGAGCCAGAGTAACATGGTAGCCAGATTATTTTCAGCCAAGCATGAATTTATCCTAGGAAAGGACAATATAAATCACATTATACAATTGAAAACCATGTGGCCTATTATAATAAAAGCAATAAAAAAGTTACATAGGTGGGGTTGCTCACATTATAAAAGATATATTTTGCTGCATTGAAGATTTAATTGCCAAATGGTAAAATACTAAGTTGTTGCTCAAATCTTCGATGCCAAACAATACTTTTGCAGTAGGTATTGTAGTTAACATGATCATTAGTGCAGGGACAGCACCACATACTATCATAGTGAGAATTATCAGCACTACTGCAGTCATCTTTTCAGCCATAATCTAGCAAGCTCGACTTGGTTATATAAATTTTAAATATATTTTTATTACTACTCGCGATTTTACATTAGCTATTTTTTTATTTTGCTTTAAATAATATAACAGGATCGGAAGAAGGAGGAGGACAAATAAAGTATTGATAGAATAAGAAATGTAAATTTTTAACGGACATTGTTAGAAATATCTTGTGACACCGCAAAAACCAAGCCTTATGTTAATTAGGTTGACCACCTAGATGCTGAAAGTATTGTGTCTCTTATTGTTATAGTATCTATGAAGATATGCTCAAATTTAACATTAAATTATAAGAGAATAAGTGCTAGCTCCAAATTATTTATCTTATAGAATATGCATCGTTTATAACCACGTTATCTTATATATAGGTTTAGTGTATATTATATGAGCTTTTTTGATACAAAATAGTTTTCCGATGAGGCAATGGCATGTTGAACACATGGAAAAAATAGTTGTAAAGTACGTAAAAGGATTATCCAAGAATGCTTCTGCATGGGAGAAGAGACAACACAAACGATACGGCAAAATAACAAACACATGTAGAAGTATAGACTACGATATCAAGCACGGAGTTACAAATGAAGAAGTCCTGTCGCTTTTACAAAAAGTTCGAAACCATT
>DASQRW010000095.1:0-2502 GCA_035642715.1 Nitrososphaeraceae archaeon
AGAAACAGAAAGTAAAACTTTCACAAATACTGAAAGATGCCACTGAAGGACAATGTTTTGGATATTTAATGAAAGTTTCCGAAATTACAGAGCTAGGCGAACATCATCGTCATCAAATCACATCAATAACATCAGAATCTGAGCTCAAAGTATGTGTTAATGGTTTGCTGATGTCAAAGTCTGGAATTGTAGATGAATCATCGACCTTATCTGTATATGGATATGTAGTTGATGATGATGATATTTTGAGGGCATATAGAAGTTTGGGAATTGATCCATATTATAGAATTAAATGCAACAGATGTAATATGCTTGGTGATGGGTATCATCTTTATCGTGTCCTTGAACATATGAATGACTATCATCGGGCTTCATTTAGAGAAATAGGATCATATCTTGAAACATTAGGACTTTAAATAAGTAGGTAACCAGAGGATCTGTCATTGTTGATAAAATAATGAAATCCTGGAATAAATTTTGGAACCATTAAGTTAAAGAGCCGACTAATGTTATGCAATTTATAAATTATATGTATGCGAAACAAATTACATGTCTTCCGAAAGACAATACAAATGTGAAGATTGTGGGATGTCATTTAACTCTCAACAAGAGCTTCAGCAGCATGCTAACAAAGAACATGTTGGAACAGCATAATCGCGCATTTTGTTGTTGAGCGTTGAGAAATAAATATTTGAGCAGGACAAGGAATAATTTAGTAAGAAGAAGAAGAGAAATACGAATAGCCTTATACTTTGACTAAATTTGAACCTGAATATGTCTGGAATAGGGTCTTTTGAATCAGACAATTTTGAAATTGACCAAATAGTAAATACCATAAATTGCATATTAATCATGTTTCTAAAGAAATGCCGCCTGTTATTTGTCAATGTAATATCATCTAGCCAGCTGGCAAATTACACTTAAGAAAATGTGATCAGCAACGATTAATATTGTACTTGTAAGTGTACCTTGGATCCAGCATTACCAACCGCATGCAGTGGCTAGCTCACTTTCAAGATGGTCTGGTATTGACCCAACAAACATTTCTAAGGTGCCAATCATACCTCGACCTTGTGGACACAATAAACCTTCCATTACTTGCTTTCCATTGGGTGTCAATGCATTTCCATCTGGTGTTACCAGAGTGTCACATGGTTGCGAAATATAATTAGAAGCAAAAGGATTATTACAAACTCCTCTCCAGTCATAACCTTCATAATATCTATCAGTCTGTTGATTAGGTGATGGGTTTATTTTATCTGAATCTTCTGTAGTAGTAGAAATATCAGTCTCTAATCCACCGCTAGATCTAGTCATCTCTACTGAACTAATCATCTTTTGTACAGTTGGTAGGTAATCTGAATAATGTTCTTCTTCTGTATAATATGTAACAAAATACACTTTATCTCCAATGACTGTACCTATCTCCATGCTTTTATAATCAATACCATCTTCTTCATCAGTAAATACTATCTTGTATGCAGGATAGCCTGAAAGAATACTATTTGTATCAGATTCAATAACTTTAAAATCTTCATATGTATCGCTATACTCACTAGTAATTCTAGTAAAATATTCATTTAGATTGGGCGGTAGATTATCTATAGATATAGAAAGTGAGGGTGCATAATCTTCTGTATCACTTCTTATTGGTGCAATGAATGAGACAATGTCTGTGACATAATCATCAGCATATACATTACCTTCATCTACTCTCCAATTAGAAGGATACTGAATATTTATTTCATAGGTGGGATTTTCATATCTCTTAGAAGTATTATCAATCGTTTGCGCAAATGCTTCTTGTTGATGTATAATGATAGTACGAAGAGCAATTAACAACATTGAAACAGTTATTATCCTCATAAAAGCAGACAAAATTAATTCGTTCCTATTAAACAACTAACCTTATGATTAAAAGCAAATAAATAAAATTTTCTAAGAAATTTAAACACTACCTCAATATTGATAATCTACAGGAGTAGATGCAGTAGTAGCAGTCCAGAATGCAGTAATAGCGCTACAATTAGATCTGGGTCTGGAGACGGAGGTGGTGGTCCTGATTTCTAGTAATATATTCAAAGAACTGCTGCTTGGTTTCTATAATTTCTCTAATTCTTATTTCTTTGTGATAAAATGGGTAAATTACAATATGAATATAAAGCTATCGTACAGTAATTATCCTTTCATAAATCCAATAGTAAATCCTGCTGACATACTACCTGTGAAAGGAATACCAAAGCTAGTCATTGCTAATGATGAGGCTGTAGCAGCAGCATGGCTGCTATCGCCAAAACCTGGAATCTGTGTAATTGCATTTGAAAGTGTTGTAATAGCACCTTCGGATACTGTTTGAAGCTTATTCCAGTTTATGTTATCTATCTGATGATATTGTAAATAAGCTAATCCAGCTAAGAATAATCCAACTATTATAGCTACTATTTTAATTACTTTCTTCAATGCATATACAATTAGAACACCTACAAAGAAGCCACCTCCCAT
>DASQRW010000096.1:0-6296 GCA_035642715.1 Nitrososphaeraceae archaeon
GATCAACCGAATACTTGACAGTGCTTCATTTTACTGATTAGATAGGTTGCTTGACACTATAATGATAATTGCTTTTTTTATATCTTTTGTAATTTGCAATTTTTGTCTTCTGCTATAAATAATCATGGTTTATAAAGGGAAGCTTAAAAAAAGTAGATGCTAGTTAAGCCTTATATCAGCCATAAATAATAATACTAGACTGCCAACACACACATACCCTATGATGACTAACTGCATGTAAGTGCTGAGGGAGAGGAGGAGAGGATGAGGATGGACATGTATTAAAAATGGTCATATTATTGAATAACATATTTTTTTCTTTTATATCATATTTATCTTACGCATCCATTGCGGAGTTGCAAATGTCTTCATCATTTCCTTCTACAGATAGACATCCATCTAAGAACCCATCTAAATAGCCGCTATGATATTCTTGATTATAGCCAGATTCACCATCACGTATTTGTTCATTTATTGGGTGGTCTTGACCATCTTCATAACCTCTATCGTATCCAACACTGTATGAATCTCTACCGTCTTGTGCATATGCTAATAGATAAATGCGTTCAGGTAGCTTCACTTGCATTGCTACTACTAATACTAAGGATGCAACAATTGCAATTGCTAACCTACTTATCAAATTTTTGCAGCGACCATGATATCTCAACTATAATCCAAGGATATATAATTATTTTAGAATATTATTCAAATAAATATAATGTAATATTTCTTATTACCATAATTGGTAACATCAACGGCTATCCATGGCTGATTTACTACTATTCATATCTGATTATCACGCTGTGATATAAGTATGGATTGTTCGTTAAATGAGCTGAATTATACTTTTTTAATTATCTTAATTATAGTGTATTATAACAGAGTGTATTATAACAGACGCTTCTAAGTCCTCCTGTGTAGGATAGTGTAGCTTGCGTGGATGCTGAAAATCTATGTGTTTAATACGCCCAATGTCACTTGAATAAACTTGGCTACAGTAAGAGCAATTGAGTCTCTTGTGCTGTTGTTGCTACATATGTGGTGCTGATGGTGTTGATGATACTTGGTCAATCCATGATGCCATTTCAAGTGAACAAGAAAGTTAGTCGCTTTATGAGTAATTTTTCTCTCTCTGGGGTAGATTAGTTTACTGTGTGTGTAACAGTGTCATATGGTCACCGTAATATGTTGAAAGTATTTTAACCCCCATGGGGGCAGACAATAGTTTTAGATATATTAGTACGGCACACCTAATTTGTTTAGAGGCCATTCGAAGTTTAGCAAAATTGATTTGATCATGTTTAGTTAACATTCCCAAATAAAACAAATAAGATTAGACTTAAAGTACTTAAAGAATACCCCTCACAATTTTCAGGTAAAATATTGAAATGAGATGCTATGGCATTAGCTACTTCATCTACTGCATAAAAAGGGTTTCTTTGGCTCGCCATAAAGGCTATGATATTTATACATATGATTTATGATTATAACACGAAAATAATACTACTAGATATAAGCAATAACATCCACGTAATTGTCCCTTAGATAAGTGATCTATAAGTTGCAGTTTGTATTTATTATCATTGCCTTATTTGTTCTTAGTTTGATGTTCTCATCTATCTATGTTACAGAAGATGTATTATCTTCTTCTTCTTCTTCTTTATCTAGCTTTACCTTTGTCAAAAAGATACCACAAGAAGGCACATCAGAAATTCAGATTTTCGAACCAGAAGGAATCGATGTTGATTCTGAAGGAAATGTTTATGTAAATGATATAGGTCCCAATCGTATACTTAAATTCTCTAAGAATGGTACTTATGTTTTAAGTTGGGGTTCTACAGGTTCAGGTAATGGAGAGTTTAACCATCCACATGGTAATGAAGTAGATTCCCAAGGTAATGTCTATATCACAGATCAGGGTAACCAACGTGTCCAGAAATTTACAAGCAATGGTACTTTTATAACAAAATGGGGTGCTCCTGGAACTGAGAATGGACAATTTACGCATCCACATGGAGTTGCTGTGGACTCTAAGGGAAATGTCTTTGTAAGTGATAGAGACAATGCAAATATACAGAAATTTACAGCAGATGGTAAATTCATAACAAAGTGGGGTTCTGAAGGCAGTGGTGACGGACAATTTATTCAACCATGGGATGTAGCAATAGACTCTGATGATAACGTGTATGTACCAGATTATGGAAATAACCGAATACAAAAATTCACAAATAATGGAGAGTTTATTGAAAAATGGGGCACCGAAGGAGAAGGTAATAGACAGTTTAATCAACCAGCGGTTATAGCATTTGACTCTACTGGTCTCATGTATGTAACTGATTCTGAAAACCATCGTGTCCAGATCTTTTCGAAGGATGGCACCTTTATAACGAAGTTGGGTTCTGAAGGCAGTGGTGACGGACAGTTTTCAAAGCCAGAGAGCATTACTGTAGATTCGTTAGGTTATATATATGTGGCAGATACGGATAACAATAACGTACAATTGTTTATTTCTAATTAAATTTGTGTTATAATAATACTATAAACAGGGACAGTATATAACAGGGGAATTCTAAATGAATTTATCATATATTGTTATTTGACTGGCTCACAAGAGATATTAAACTACTCTTAGCTGCTAAGCTAGTAAGGACATTTGCATATGGCTTTCTAAGTGTTATTCTTGCTATCTACCTAAAGTTAATTGGATTTAATGAGCTGTTAGTTGGGTTGACACTTATAGCTCTGAGAAGGAGATTTGAAAGAAGATTTCGACATTAACGCAGTAATGACGGTAATAGGCATTAAAAACAAAGCTATGCTTCTTAATATTCCTGTAGACTTGCTTCTGTTATCCTTTGAATTCCACGTTCTAATGTCAGTTTCTTCTTCTTCTGGCGTGAGAAGATCTACTAGCAAGGTGGCAAGACCATCATTATTGAGAGCCTGAGAAACAAATTGATTTCTTGGGCTAGGATGGCTACTTCCACTTCAATGAGCAAATATAACTATTCCTCCTTTTGTTGTATTTCTATTATTATTATGAGAAAGGGTTAGATTTCCTTCAAGTATTGCTGTTGGCTCTTTTTCATTTCCAGCTGCTGGTATCCTAACTATTATATGTTCTATTTTCTCCCCCTCCTTCTTCCTCTTGTTATCGTTGCTTAGTCATAAATTCTACTTTATAGTCAGTAAACCGAAATTATATTTTATATATCTAATATTAGCGTAAAAATATTTGTTATCTGTGAACCTATCTAATACTTAAAGCCATTGGAGATATATTTTATCCAAGCCTTTTTCCCCTATAAGCAGGACATGGATCTTGTAATAATGTCTTATGATAGCGGTTGCAACCATTGGTGTTTCTATCATGTACCTAAAGCAAATGGGAGAGTGAAGAGAAGAGTTTGCTAATCCGTTTATATCTCATCAACATACAGAATTTAAACCTATAGAAGTAGATAATACAAGCAATTTTTCTTTTGGGTCATCTGTAGTCAGAACCATAAAAAATTAAAGCATTCTCTAAAAACTCAGGGATTACAACGTATACTAGGATATGTCATAATGATAGCTTTGTTTACTACGGTTGGAGAGAAGGCATTAGTAACAACAAAAGTTGATTAGCCTACTCCTTGAAAAGTGTCTTCTTTAAAATGGTATCATGAAGCAAATCAATGTTTATACTTTTTTCTAATAACAATGCTCAATGGTACAATTCCCAACCAAATGTACTGTGCAATATTTAGATCTATGAATGATACAAAAATTGAAAGGGAAAATACTGCAGGAATTGAAAGAAGGTTTACCATAATACCTTTCACAAAAAGTGGATGAATACTCTTGTTTATTAATTTGCGATCTCTTGTTGCATACCACCATATAACTACAAGTAAAGAACTTGTCATTATTACAATGGTACAATAAACAATGTATGGAATATGATATGAACCATAGTTTATTACAAGTGAAGTAGATAAAGATAAGAGGGTTATAAGCATAAGAAATAGTAAATTAAGATAAACGATTTGGATAGGCGATCCCATAATATGATTGAAGACTTGATGGTAAGAAACCCAGAAAATAGCAATTACTGCAAAGCTGATAAGATAGCTTTCGACTTGTGGATACATCTCATATAATTTGCCAACTAATTGAGATTGTGTTAAATTTGTAGGTAAATCAGGTATATCTATTGAAATAGCCATAAGAGTTATTGCAAATGCAAAAACAGCATCACTAAAAGAAATAACGTGTTCTAATTTTACTTTTGGTGTAAATACATCAGTAGTCATACTATGGTTTGATTAAGTTTATTATAGATATTAGCGTTATTAGGGTATGATGGTCTTCCGCTGAGATGAATTCTGACAAAGATCTCTATATGGAGAAGTACTGAATTTCGTAATTGTAAGGATTGAAAACAAGTCAGTAACACTAAACAAGGAGTTTATGAGTTGGTATAGACATAATTTTTTGATTGTTGTAGTTAATTTACGGGATTAGCATATGGCTTCTTGTATAAGATACAATATTCTATGTTTTCCAACTAGTATATGAACCCATAATATTAGCGGGTTCGGTGGAATGCGTGACAGAATTGACTCTATCTTGCCACTCAGGGTAATAATCTGATATGGTCATCAGATTCGGTGTGATTTGTGCCGATATCGGTGCTAAAAGCAGGTTCCTAAATATAGTATAGAAGCTCTGAGCTTTAAAGGTTTTGTTATTTTATCTATATGTAAATATGTACATCTACCAATTTATCTAATTTAGCCGGAATAGGCAATAATAATGATTCAAGTACTTGGTTAATAATAAGAATAATAATAGAAAAGAATACGGAATTACGGTTAAATAGTACTGACTGCACCAACTGTCATGGCTACTAACACTAATACTATACCAGATTGGAAAGTTTCAGGAGACTGGTTTGATGTTTGCAAGTGCAGCATACCATGTCCTTGTGAGTTTGCTCAAGCTCCAACGTATGAGGACTGTGATGGTGTGATGGCGTATCATATTAGAAATGGACATTACGGCGAAACATCACTTGATGGCCTAAATGTGTTAGCGCCAATGTACTTTAAGGGTAATATCTGGGCCGGAAATACAAAAATAACTATTGCTTTCTTTTTAGATGAACGCGCTAATCAAAAACAGAGAGAAGCTTTACAGATGATTTTCAGTGGCAAGGCTGGTGGATTCATGGGTGAATTATCTGGTATCATAGGAGATGTACGGGGCCTTGACTTTGCTCCAATTAAATTTGATATTGCAGATGACCTCTCTTATTGGAGTGCTGAGATTCCAGGAAAAGTATTAGCAAAGGCAGAGGCTTTAACTGGACCTACAACTCCACCAGGTAAAAGAGTACAAACTCTTAACCCGCCTGGAAGTGAAGTAGGACCAGGAGCAGCTGGAGCCGTTGCAACATGGGGCACGACAGTAGCTGACGAAGTTGATGCAATGGGATTCAAATGGGAGAGAAAAGGTAGGTCAAGCAAGCATATTCCATTTGAATGGAGTGGTCCATAAATTCTCTCCTTTATTTGCTCATGCGGACACGTTGCTATCATATCCAAAAGTGTCGGCGGAGAGGGCAATAAGCAATCCTTACCTTAAGAGTATTAACAATATAGCTATGGGTATATACTACTCTATTTTTTTCCAAAATTATTTAATTATATCATTCTACTGATATGCTAAGAAGTTGGAAAATGTTTTTTGTTATATGAAATTTTGTTTTTTACTGTCTCTGCTTAACTTTATAGGATGTGAAAGAAATGTTAAAAAAATAATTCTACGTAAATTCGGAGTGACCGAATTACATTTATAGATTTTTAACCAATACAATTGGTATTGTTATTGTTATTGTGATATTGATAAATCCAAATTGGTGTAATAAGCTTCATTATAATATTACCCATAATCAAGCAATAGATGCACAAACTAGAAAGAGCTATTAGATAAGATTTAATGAATATTACTGCCCGTCTTAATCAATTCTTTAATACTGGCAATAATTACTCTAACTTCCGCAGTATAAGGACGCAGATAATTAGCGGGTTCGGTGGGATGTGGGACAAATTTGACTCTATTTTGCAACTGGGATTTTAGTGGGATATACCTTAACAGAGAAAATCAATGTTACTATATAATTATTAACATAATGCCTCTGTATAATGTGCTGCTACTCACAACCTCTAAGAATCTTCTTCACGAACAACTTGAGGAGAAGAGGCCTTGAATATGGCAAATATATAATCATCTTCCTTTATTCCAAGATTGGT
>DASQRW010000097.1:0-29508 GCA_035642715.1 Nitrososphaeraceae archaeon
TGCAACATCAACAGTAAGGATAGAAGTTGGTAACATCTTACCATTTACAATTCTCTGTCTGTATCTTTTTCTTTCTCTAAGACCAAAATATCATCTGGACCTAGAAATGCCATAGAAGCACATGATTCAAGTCAATCTGAAGAAACAGACTGTACTCCTAATCAATCTTTAATAGATGGTCTACATAGTATGATTTTCAAAATATTCTATGACAAATAAAAAAACTTAGGCGACTTTAAGATTAAAGTCTGCTACAACTATCCTGCCTTGATGTTGGAATTGTCCCCATGCTTTGTATAGGCCTGGTTTTGGAAAGTTAGTTCTAAAAGATATATCAGGTCCTCCCTTCCAATTACGATCTACCTCTTGAGTAGGATGCACATGAAGGAACTCTCTAATATCGCTGCTGATAATAACACTATGCCCTCCCGCTCCCATTAAAGGTTCTAAGTCAGTTACTGGCTTACCTTCAACATCTGATATACTAAAGACAATATCAGCATCATTATGGGATACAAGCTTTTCTGGTAATTTCAAACTAATTTGGTATTTTCTATCTAATGATTCCTTGGTGTATTTTCTGTCATGTATAAACATTACAGGCTTATGAATGGGATGACCTGTAACGTTAATCCTAAATGCTACAAGGGTTTGATTTCCGCCTTTTGGTTTAAAATCAATCCACAGTTTGTATCTGCCAGATTCTGGAAATGTATGGACTATAGTAAAGCTTTCGCCGTTGTCTTCAAATGTTGGGTGAATATGAGCAAAATAAGAAAGATCCTGGCCTACAATTATAAGATGCATCAGTTTGTCATGTAAAAGTTCAAATTCTCTAATAGGATCTCCTGATTTTTGCTCTGTCACAGATAAAATCAGTTTAGTTTGCCTTCCAGCTTCTGGAGTAATGGAATCGTATTGCAGATTCACATTGTAATGGTTAGAGATTGGTAATTGTTGATGATGCTGCTGTTGTTGTTGATGACGTTGGCTATGCTGTTTATACTTTTGCTGTTTGCCATGATTACTATTATTAGCGTCATGGTGGTCAATGCCATGTCCCATAGGTATGAACTTATCTTCTTCTCTAACAAATATTTTACTCATTAGGTTTTTTGTCATATTGTATAGATAGATGTGCACATGTATAACAACAGATGCTTACAATTGTAAAGCATAATGCCTTGAAAGAAAAGGATATGAGCAAAAGAAATATGCAATGCATACACCAGAATAGACATAATATCATTCAATTTTTAGCTTATTACTGACAGTAAATCCTTTACAATTGTAAACTCCAGATGTTATATTTCCCCTATTATAACTAAGAATATGGATAATAATATATCTAAAAAGAAGAATAAAGAAAATAACAACAATGACAACAAGAACATAATACTTAGCAAAGCCGTAAATCAAAACTTAAGCCGAAAATTACAGACACCAATGGAGGAGGAGGAGGTAGTAAGATTATGACATCAAAATCATCATCCACATCAGTAACAACAACGACAGCTGCAGAGATTCCAGATCCTCGTAGATGGAAGGCATTAGCCCTACTCTCTTTAGCGCAGTTCGTAGTGATTTTAGACACGTCTATCATAGGAGTAGCATTACCAACTATTCAACAACACTTTGGCTTCTCTCAAACTGATCTGCAATGGATATTCAATGCATATGTAATTGTATTTGGCGCTTTGTTGCTTCTTGGTGGCCGCCTATCAGATATCTTAGGACAAAGAAAAATCTTCATAATTGGCTTCATAACACTCACAATCGCATCAGTTGTTGCTGGCTTGGCAAATTCTGGAGTTATCCTTATTGCCGCTCGAGCTCTTCAAGGCCTGGGAGCAGCACTTATCGCTCCTTCTGCTCTCTCAATGGTCATGAGTCTTTTTGGCAGCAACAAGTCGGAGATGAATAAGGCTATGGGCATCTGGGGCACGTCTGCACCAGCAGGGGGAATAGCTGGCGTCTTCTTAGGAGGAATAATTACTGCATGGCTTGATTGGCCGTGGGTGTTTCTTATCAATGTGCCTGTAGGTATAGTAGTTCTTGCCCTAACTCCTAAGTTGCTACCTCGAGCAATCAAACGAAAGGGAAGTGTTGACTATTTAGGAGCTGTCTCTATAACTTCTGCTCTTGTCTTATTAGTCTATGCCATTGTTACTGCTAATGATGTTGGTTGGATGTCAATGCAAACTACCTTCCTTATGGCAAGTGTATCTGTTATGGTTGGTGCCTTCTTAGTAATACAAAGACGTAAAAAAGAGCCATTAATCCCATTGAATATATTCAAAACACGCAACTTGTTTGCTTCCAATATTGTAATGGCCTTATTAGGTGCTGCGTGGATCCCGATGTAGTTCTTCTTAAATCTCTACATACAACAGATACTAGGATATGGCCCCATGGAGAGCGGGGTTGCGCTGCTACCAATGACAGTCATGATCATGGTCTTGATGATATCCTATACTCCTCGACTAGTAAATCGCTTTGGTCTCAAAAAGAACATGATTGCTGGAATGGCTCTCTTGACTGTTGCAATGGTGCTCTTTAGTGGAACTCCATCTGCTGCTGAGTCCGATAATAGTAACAGCACTATTGATAATGAAAATCTAATCTATATGATCTATGTCCTCCCTGCATCCTTAGTGGCTGCATTAGGAATGTCGCTAGCGTATATATCTGTGCTGACAGCAGCAGTATCAAATATACGCAAAGAAGAGTCAGGATTAGGCTCCGGCCTTGTAAACACCAGCTACCAGATTGGTTCGGCACTTGGTCTTGCAATTATGGTTGCTATATCTTCTGGCCACACGGAAACTCTGCAAAATATCGGAATTGAACAAATTGCTGCATTAAACAGAGGCTTCCATCTTGCATTCATAGGTGCTACGGTCGTATCTATTATAGCAGCTGTTCTAATCATAGTATCAATCAAAAAGATACAGCAGCCAGAAAAGCTCTCTTCGGCCAAACACTAATAGTAGTGGGTTGAACCACTTTTTTTCTTTATCAGACTTAAATTTGCAACCTATCTCCAACATTTACTTTATTTTGCTGTACAAAACAGATTTACTTCTAGAACATATTTTGCAAATTGTTTGGATAGATAAGAAGGATAATAATCATGTTGTATACAAAGTTGAGATTTCTCTGGGATATCTACAATTCTAAGATCTTTGTCAATAAAAATGATATCCAAATGCTAAATTGCTGCATAATTATATATATACAAGCAACATTTCATTATTTCCATTATAGTCTTTTCCTAAACAGCAATAGTTTTAATATGTTGAATGCTCTCTGTTTCCATCATTCATAAATATTGCTAGAAGAGTAAATGGTATTGATATAACAGCTGTTATAATTATTAGTGTTCTTAAAGCAGTTTCATTGATAGGATATCCCCAAGCAGGCAAGAACGGAATAGGAAAAACGATTAGAAACCAGAGTGTTCCAAGTAAAAGAAGCATTTTCCATCTCTCTTTAAGTCTAGAACGCAATAGCATTGTCTTTTGATTTTATATCTGTTATTAGAGATAAATTGTTTTCGTTATTGTTTTCTAGCAGATAAGGATTATCCACATTTTTTATATCTGTAAATATGTGAGCATGTATAAAAGTAAGATTTTTTCTTGATGAAAATAATAAGATAGTAGTATCAGAAAGAAAGAAACAGCTGCTATGAATATAAAAAACTAAGAAAAAGATCTGAGCGTATACACACAAACTAAACCGTATTATCGGTTTTAAATTTCTCCTTACTAATTTAATGATATATATATTCTCTGGCTTGTTTTTGGTTTTAAATACTATTGAACACTTCTATCTCTCCTTATTAAAAATCACAGATAGTTAATGATAATTATTAGATTAAGCCTGATCATAATAAGAACTAACTATTAATAGCAAAAAAGATTGTAATCTTATTATTATCTTGACAATAGTAAACCTTATTTTTCATAGAGGACATCTAATTTATGGATATGTAGTTTAATACAACCATGAAGAAGATTTTTTTATGTTTTAGAATTTATCTGAAACTAATGTCCTGCGGCTGTATGTTCTTCTTCTCCACCTACTGCTGCTTCTGCAAACTCAGATACATGTATCACAACTGAAGTTGCATCAGGCAGGATAATACTTTGCTCTGCCGGATTTAGCAATGCGATGTCAGTTATGGCTGTTCCGTTTTGTTGCGGTATATCAACATGATACATACAAATATTTCCTAGAGTAGACATTTGATCTACAAGTGTCATATTAAGTGGCGCTACATCAGGTGCAATACCTCCTACAACTTTAACTGTTGCTTCTCCGCTACCATCACAAGGAAGATGAGCTGCTACATGACCTGATGCTATGTTAGATGGTGTTGAATCATATAAGTGAATAAAGCCTCTTCCTGGAATAGTTTTCCCATCCATTAGAACTGTTTCTGAGTCGTGTGGTTGGGAGGTTTGTACTTGTTGTTGGCTGAAAGCAATATTACTATTTGTCGATAATAACAATATTGTTGTAATAAGAAGAATACATCCAAGAATGGATATAATGTTTTTTTTCATTCCTTTGTCAATGTAAAGAAGGTCTGTTTTTAATTATTAAACTATGCGTATAAAACAGATAAAATTTAATGGTAATAATAATCAATTATAGATAGTAGAGGTGGGGTCTATAACTTCTAAAATTAAAATATAGATAAGAACTTTAATTATAGCTTGGTATGTGTTGTGGTATACTTCAAACTAAAAAAATATTAGAATATACTGATCTATGGATATTAAGTTAAGAGTCTTTCTTAGATTTGAAAAGCCATTATTCAAAGTATTTAGTGGCTCTACTACTAATAGTAATAATGTCTAAAAATCTGACATGATAATGGATGGAGTTCATAATTCAATGAATGAAGATAGGAACTAGCACAGACATATAATTAAATAACAACAAAGATAAATAAAAAAACGTTATAATTGTAATATGAATCTAGAAATATGGATTGCACTGGGATCGTTTGGGATGGCAGTAATGTTTGTTGCATTAATCATTTCTCTTTATATTTTTCTAGTTGGCCCAGATGAAACAGGCCCGGAGCGAGATGTAGCTCCAGGCCCAGCCGCGTATCAAATTATTTCCATTTCGGGTGGTCCAAGCATAATACTTGCAGGAGTTGTCTTTGGAATGAGAAAAACAAATGAGTCAAGATCTGCTGCTACTGTTCTTATGGTAACGGGTATTTTGCTGATCGTCGGAATGGTTGTGGCTTCGATAATGTTAGTCCCAAAGATCAAAGAACAATATATAGAAGGAGGAATTAATACAATACCATATATCTTTATTATCGCAGGTGCAGGAGTCGTTGGACTTGGAGGGTATTTATTTTATAAAAATTACAAAAAAACCACATCGAAGTTTGCTTGATGATTATTATTGTTGAAAGACAAGAATAGAAGTCAATAGAAGAATTTTTTATTAATAAATCTGTACGCTTATTGTAATTTAGTCAAGGAAGCGAAGGTGGAGAAGACAATTCCATGACATACTATGTCCGCGAAAGAGAGGCAGAGGCAGGAGGAGAAGGAGAGGAAGAGGATTTCTAAGCTATTTCTATGACAAAGGCGGCGGAGGATGGCTGGGCTATCGTGGATTTTTCGCAGTACTTTCTAGCCCGCAGTTAGGACTATTTGCCTATTGGATCACATACACAAGTGTGACCCTTTCTTCAGGCATGTTTTACCTGACTCTAATCTCGCTTTTGATAGCTATTCCACTCATCGCACTCCTTCCAGGCAAAAGCGGGATTACGCCCAAAAAACTAGCCACTTTTGCTGTCATGGCAGTTATACCCATACTCTTTATGACTGGGCCAGGGTTCCCATGAATCTAACTTTTGGAATTCCGTTCTGGGATCACTGGTTTGATTGGGGGGCCAGCATATTGGGAAGTACAGGCACTATCTTCACTTATGAAAACCTAACCGCCGGACTTGCAGCTCATATCCTGCGGGGATGGAGTTCGCCATGGCCTACTATATCCTTGTGAGAAGATATACCCTCCTGTCTGCTTTTGCTTTCGCTTGGGCTATGACCGTAATCTACCGGGTGGTTTTCCCAGTATGGGTCCTGACCGATGCTCTCCCACCTTGGATATGGTAGTTCACGGCCTGGATGTCTCATATGGTCTTCGCCCTAGGGCTTTGGGTGGCACCAAAGATCTTCGAATACTATATGAGAGCCTATTGAAATGACTTTAGAAAACAGGAAAGCATATATCTATCAAAGAAGTTGGAAGACAACTCTCTTTGCCATTTTGCCAGCCAGGGATTCGGGCTGATGTTTGGGGCTGCATTCTTTGGCTATGTCGTCACCAGTCAGCCACCTTCAATATACCCTGTCTTTGGATATGGAAAGCCACCATCTATCCTGATCGAAGGGTTTAGTTCCTACCATTGGGCAATTGTAGGAGCGGTGATAGGATTTTTCTTCCTATATCTTGCACTAAGGTCTCGCAAGGCGTCTTCGCTGTCTACACAGAAGCAAAAGTAGGAGAGAGGGGGGAGAGAGAGAATTTAGTCAATGCTAAAGGTCACTTCCTTCGTCTGATTTGAAGACCAACTTGTCACAGTCTTGCAGTCTGAATAATCCGCTGAAACTTGAACGCAAACATCTGTTGCTTTTATTTGCTCACCAAAATTTCTTTCAACATGCCTGCAGAGTCAAGAAGTCCTATGAAGGGTTTCTCTCTCTTCACTAGCCGCACAGATATCCACCAGTGACACTGATGACGTTACCTCTAAGAGGAACGCTATAACAAGGTTGGCCGCCTTTTCAGTACGCGCATATATAGAGAATAATATATGAGATTATGTTTATAAATAAAACTATTAGATAAAATATTCATTTCGGTTCTTTATAGTGTAATCTTAAAGCTATAAATTTTTAGCCTAATTCCTGAGAAGGACTTGTTAGAAGGTATCATATGAAATCAGACACTAAAAAATGGTATCAGGAATCAATAAGGTGTTAAGTCTTATAAAGGTAAATTATTTATAGTGTAGGTTTAATATATGACAATCACAGAAGAAAGAAAAAAACGCATTATCGACCTTTACTATAATCAGGGAAAGACAGCACGCGAAATAGCAAAGATAGAAAGGGTGTCGATTCGCGACATTTCTGCTGCTTTAAAGGAAGAAGAAGCTAGACGACAGAAGAATAAAGATCAAAAGTTATCTTCCAAAGCCTACAAACTCTTTTCGGAAAAGAAGAGTGCTGTAGAAGTGGCCACTACATTAAACCTAAGAGAGCCAGAAGTAACAAAATTGTATAGAGAGTATTTGAAGCTACAGGGATTAGACAAACTCAATTTAATTCATGAAGAGATTGGAGACGACAATAGTGGGGATTTCGTAGAATTCGTCAATTGGTTTAAGGAAAGAGGAATGGGTAGGATGCATATGGTTAAAGTTCTTGCAATTGCTAATGAAGATTTACCATATTTAGAGGAAAAATGTGAATTGCTTAAAATTGGTAATAATGATTTAGAATCTAAAAAGCAGCAATCGAAGAATGAATTGCATAACTTAAACGATGAAGTAGCAAGCTCCAAGGAACTACTGAAATCCTATACTAGCTCTTGTGAGCACAAACGACAAGAGAAAGAAAGTCTCAATAATGAAATATCAAGATTAAAGACTCTTGTAACCCGCTTTAAGAGCAATAATGAAGAATATCTTAAAATCAAAAGTACTGTTGAAGATATGTTGAAAAATGTTCTAACAGATGGTAAAGTACTTCTGCATAAAGCTTTTTTCTCTATAATTGAAACCTTATGAAATGAGAATAATACTACTAAAAATCATCTAATTTCTTTTTTAGCAAAGGAGGCAATAACAGTGTCTCATTACAGAGATTACAAATACATATCATCGACATCTACATCATCATCATCTGCAGAACACAAATTAGCACAGTATATTGAAGATTACAAAGATACAATACTAGAAGAAGCTGAAAAGCTTTATAATCGTATGATAAAAGATTTAACAGATACCATTATCGATAATACTGCATTTAAAATGATGTCATCGCCAGTACCATCTGACTTGCCAACACAACTACGATTACATATTCAGAGATATACCTATAAAAAAGAAGATCCAGAAGTTAATGATAATAATGATAATAATGATGACGATGATAAATAGAATATCGCTGATTGATTAATAGAGCAACAGTTTCTTTGTGATAGCCTGGTGCTACCGCCGCAACATTCTGTACTTACCTAGTACAGATATTCTGTTGTGGTTGATATCGTGATTGTCATTATGAAAGTTAAATAAATAGAGTTTCTATATTCTATTAATAGTATACCTGCAGAATGTCTTGGAGTTATTGCAGGGCAATGGGGTTACAGGAATTCTTTTCTTTCATCATTATTGTGCTATTAATGATTGCTATGGGTTATGTTAACTTAAGAACATCATCTCATTTTGAATATATTATAATGAATATTAGCAAATTGCTATAAGGTTTATAGTATATATCAAACCAGGAGCAACTCTGTCTTTACAAGTAGCAAAAATTAGAGAAATACCAATACGTCTACATTTTACATTAATTATTGTCTTTTTCCTGGTAACTTGGACACTTGCATCAAGTTTTATGCCTGAAATTTATCCTCGCCTTGCTGCAATAGAATATTGGGTTATGGGTATTATAGGTGCAATTATTTTGTTTATTTCTGTACTCTTACACGAATTAGCACACTCTTTTGTAGCATTAAAGTATGGACTTAAAGTTCGGCAAATAGTGCTCTTTATTTATGGTGGAGTATCAGATATTGAGGAAGAAGAATCATCGAAGGATTTTCGAAAAGAATTCAAAATTGCCGTTGTAGGTCCTCTAACCAGTTTTGTTATTGCAGGCATATTGGCATTATCGTTATCAATCTTAAGTCAAGTTAATGTAGAAGATACTATTGTAACAATAACGATTGCTGAAGGTGTGCTTTATTACGGTACAATAGTTAATCTACTTATTGGTGGATTTAACCTTATACCTGCATTTCCATTAGATGGAGGTAGAATACTACGTTCTGCTCTCTTGCGATGGAAGAAAGACTATGATCAATCCACAAAGATCGCAGCAAAAGTTGGAATTGCAATATCTTATGGATTCATGGCACTTGGCTTCGTCATCGTTTTTACAGGATCATTTATTAGCGGAATGTGGTTATTACTTATTGGCTGGTTCCTAAATAGGGGGGCACAATCTTATCTAGCACAACATGAATTATCGTCTATTTTATCTGGAGTTCGTTTAGGCGATATAATGAATACCAAGGTGATATCAGTAAAAGAAGATATAACAATAGACCGTTTAATCAAAGACTACTTTAATGTATATGCAAAAGATTCATTTCCTGTTGTAAATGATTTTAATTATTTGTTAGGCATGGTTACTTTTAAGGATGCAATGAAAGTATCAGATCATAGAAGAGGTACTCTAAAAGCAATAGACATTATGATTCCAAAAACAAATTTAATTATAATGAATCCAAATAGAACAGCTGATGATGTATTAATACAGATGACAAGGAAGCAAATGGCAAGAGTATTTGTTTGCAACGAAGGAGGAAGACTAATTGGATTAGCAAGTAAAACAGATATCATGAATGCAGCAAGTGAAAGAAAAGAATACATGAAAGCAGTAAAGAAATTTGCAGAAAATAAGTAATAGAGAAAATGTCATACTAAACCGGCAATATGATTTTTTGTATTAATAGAATGGGCAGAGCAATTTTTGTTATATTGATTTAATGGAAAAAATATCAAGAAGAAATGCCAAAACCTTAACAATATCTTTTCCTATTCTTACCATCGTAATAGTTATCTAGGCTCTTCGAATATTCGATAGATAGCTTGAAAAAATTAAATCCTGCAACTGTTCTTATATATTTAGTAGTAGCAAAGAAAAAAATTCTATATACTGTTATACTTATTCTTATGCTGATTGTATTGAGTGTAAGAAAAGAACATTATATTTGTATTAGATGCCATTAGCATTCCCTCATATCATCCAAGGATTAAAAAGTTAGGAAAAGAGAAGGAGAAGAAGAATAATATATATATATAATATGAACATTTAACACTTGTAACTATACAAAGAGAAGAAGAATAAAGCGATTTCTACTTCTTATCATAGGTACTAACTTGTACTCTTGATATGATGGAAAAGATCTTATGCTACTAAGGGGTAATTCATCTAAGAGTATTCGACAAGACGAATTTAAAGACAATCAACATTATTATATAGAATTTTATACATATTAAAGCATGAGCCAAAGTAAAGAGGATGACAAGCAGATAACAGAGCCTATTGCTAAACTTATCGAAGGGAAAAATTTCGCCTTTATATCTACTCTAATGAAAGATGGCTCACCGCAAGTTACTCCTACATGGATAGACATTGAGAATAGAAAAACTCTTTTAATAAATACTGCAGAAGGAAGACAGAAGCAGAATAATATATCAAGGGATCCAAGAGTAGCAATTTCAATAATAGAACACAATAATCCATATCATATGGTAACGATTAGAGGTAGAGTTGTAGAACAAACAAACGCAGGTGCTGATGAGCATATTGACAAACTTGCAAAAAAATACCTTGGTATGGAGAAGTACCCAATGCATTCTTCTGAAGAGAAAAGGATTATTTTAAAGATAAAACCAGAAAAAGTATTCTATCAACCCCCACGATAAGAGATAATTGTCATATTCAAAATTTGAGTTAGTATACTAATAAATCAGACTAGGCTGCTGCTTTTTTATTATCTTTTTAAAAGATATGGAAGTAGAGAAGAACAGCAGTGATAATCAGCTAAAGCTTTTAGTTGATAGTGTTGAAAGTAGATGTTGCTAAAATCTGCTACATTAGAATATCTCTATTTGAAAATGAATATAGAGATATTCGTGTTTATCTTTTCTCTTTATAATCGGTTCTAACGACTTAGAGACCAGTAGTCTATAACTTAGAATTAAAAATACAACAAGTAAATGCCGTATGCTATTACAGCTGAGAATCTGTCTGTCCTAATTCGCTTTATGTTATTATCATAACTCAAAAGGATACAACCTGCTGCTCAACTATAAACTATACCAATAAAAATAATTACTTAAGTTATTGGAGTCGTTACCCTCCAAGAAACAGTTAACCAACATGCCAAAAACATGTTTTAAAAAAAACACAAAATAATAGAAAGATGAGCCTACAACCTGAAGTTAACAGAACCAATAAATCTTAAATGAGCCTTTATATTTGGATGAATAAGAGGAATGACGAAACTTTTGTATCAGTAGGCATGGCAATATCCATGTTAATTTCATGGACATTGTTGACTTCTATTGATAATACAATTAGACAAGAAGCAATGGCTACTATGACCAATATACCAATACAACAAACAACAGTAAATGCCGCCACTAATACATCTGTTCAAAATACAACAACTGATATAACATCTTTAGGTGACCCATTTTACAAGGAGAGGACAAAGGCTACAAGTATAAGAGTAATAGATGTTATTAATGGACCCAAGGTAGAAGTCTCTTTCTCAGGTAATGGAACAATAAGAGATAGCATAAATGTTACAAATATTGGAACAGTATGGACTCTTCCGACTACTGGTGGTATGATTTACAGTGAAGGACAAGGTCTACTAACTACACAACAAGGGGAGATGGCAACATATACTCAACAAGCAATAGGACAATTTACTCCTGAAGGCAAAGTTGTATTCCACGGATCGATGTTTTTTAAGACATTGTCTCCAACAGGACAACTAGCTTCTCTTGACAATCAGATGGGCATCTACAATTATGAATCAGATATTGCTGGAAATGCTATAAGACAAGTATGGGAGTGGCAGTAGAAAATAAGTCATCTTTGCCTTTACTCCTTTACTTTTTTAGATCGTAATTTTGAGTTCTAGAGTGATAACTTATTATTAGGATAAAGATTTAGAGGTCTTCTTGATTTTGTTTTTCCACTTTGACTAGGTGAATTATTTAAGTAAAAAAATTGTGTCTAAAGGAGGATAAAACCAGCAAATATAAGTCAAAATTTACTACCGTTACAAGGTGTTGACACAAGTAAAATGAATTAGATAAAAGATTGAATTAAGTAATGACATCCTTCTCTTATTTCCGTCCCCATATTCTTAAAGAAGCATTTCCTCATTCATCAATATCATAGTGTACTATGCCTAGATCTTCTATTCAAATAGCAGTTCTACAGAGATAAACATAGTAAGAAAAAAAGCAACAATAAATTGATAATCTATATATTCGTAATTCCTCACAAATTAGTATCACAACTATGCTAGTAGATAACGATAACAAAACGCTGACTAAAATATATATATATATATATATATATAGAGAGATAGCTGAACATAATATTATTGCAGTTGCAACCTTTAACTTCCTAGTGCTATATCTTTATGATATGATATATGATGGATACAATCATAGTTATCCCAGCTTATTTACTTGACACGATATCATTTGCAAGCCAGCTAATATAATACTTATTAATTAGATATAATATAGTTATGAAAGCAATAGACCTCACACTTGGAATTTCCGCAGACACAAAGGTCTTTCCAGGTTCTCCTCAACCTTCTTTTATCAAGTGGTCAAAATTTGATGTTCATGGATATGATTCTGAAGTGATGTTTTTGAGTACCCACACAGGAACTCACATGGATGCACCTTCTCACTTTATATCAGGTGCAGCAACTATAGATAAAATCGAAATTGACAGATTCGTTTGCAATAATGCATTATTGCTAAAAATTGAAAAGAAATCCAATCAAACAATTAGTCTCGATGATATAATTGTTGGTGAAGAGATAAAAGAAAAGGATACAATAGTATTTTTTACACGCTGGGAAAGCCAGATTGAAAAAGACAATTACATTTCAGAGAACCCTGGCCTGTCCACAGATGCCGCAGAATATCTGGTAGAAAAGAAAGTTAATGCCGTTGCAATAGATACTCCTAGTATTGATCCTGGAATCGATGCCAGCTTTAAAGCACACAAGATTTTATTATCTAATGATATCCTGGTAATAGAAAATCTTTGTAATTTGGAAAAATTCAATACCGGAAGGTTTACACTCATAATTACACCACTAAAATTGATAAGTGCTTCTGGCTCACCTGTGCGAGCTATTGGAATTCAATGAAATGCTGCAATTAGTAATGAAAACTATCAAAACATAACAATTATGCAATACTTCATTTAATATGTCAATTTGTCTTTTCCTCTATTTTTCTAATTTTATATCTATCTTGATTTGTAATATAATCCATGCTATTTTATCGTCGCTTCTCTTCTTTGAAAATAATACTAATAACTAATAAAGAAAAAAGGTATGAGTATAGTGGAATCAGTTAGGGTCCTGGAGATTGCTTTCATAGACTCCTCATATTGAAAATCTCTATAGACAGGCCAAAGATGAGGCGGAGAAGATGCAACCGCATAATACAAGGATTACAAAATGATATAGAGGCTAGAAAAATAAAATATCACTAATAGATAAAATTGCATTCTCTTATGAAGAAGAATGCAAGAGAACAGAACAAAGAGTGCATGAACTTACTGCTCAGAAGGATAGACTAGAAAAGTTTGTTGCAAATATATTGAAGAAATATAATGAAGTCTATTCAAAGCTAAAGCAATTCGTCAGAGCTGTTTTATCAGACAACAAAATACTCTTATCAACACCTGTTGTCGCACTACTTCAGACTTTAAAAGCTGATCCACAATTGGCTAGAGTAATTCAGAACATAACCACTGCGAATGATGATGACATAACAAAGATAATAACAATAACATTACCAAATACTTTGAATTCAATAAGGATAGCCTTTAGATTTAGCTGAAAAGAATTACGAAGCCCTCGTAGAGATATTGACAAATAGTACCATAATAATGCTGCTGCACATGCTTCTTCCAATCCCCGTTTTTGCTGCCGCAGTCGTCATCTATATTCCCAACCTATCTAATCAAAATAACACCTACAGAATAGAAGAGTCAGAATGAATTATTATTAGACAAAAGCTAGCGGCTCTGTTGTAGGTATTCTATAACGAAGAATATATCTTGTAGATTGATCCAGCATAAGTAAGGACATATAGATTACCATCATATGGGCTAACTTGTATATCAGTAATTACACCAAATCCTTTTCCAAATATTGTTTCCTGCATTTCCTCTGGAGTATTCGCAACTTTATCTGCAAGCGGACTATCATCACCAAACAATAATGCTGTTCTTTCAGGATTTAGTTTAAAATTATACAGCCAGCCGAGATCGACATCTCCTATAAACATAGTATTTTGGTATTGGCTTCCGAATTTGTCGGAGTTAAGAAATTTAAGTGCAGTTACACCAAGCGGTGTAGTCCAAACGAACTCTGGATCGCTGTACTGGCTGTTTCCTACAAAATTAACTAAATCAGTAGCAGGATTTATTGCAGATGTTGCCTCTGAGGAAGAATCATCTTCTGTATCTTCAGTACTTGCATCTTTTGCAAAACCTTGAATTTTTGAATGTCCGCTATTAAACCCCGGTTCAACTAGGTTAATTTCATCTGCCTCTGTAGGACCATTCTCTGTATCCCATAATTTTCCAGTTATAGGATAAGTCCATTCCAAAGGTATTACGTATACCATAGGCATAATAGTAAGGACTCATTGGCTGCGTGGATCCTAACGGAGGATTTGGTGATACTTGACCATCCTGTGTCACTCTAAGTATTCCACTAGTTCCATCAAGTGGTGATCCGTCAATGACATTCTGAGCTTGACCTTTATGAACTGCAACATTACCAATGCCAACATATACATAATTATCAGCAGGTCCAATCAATACTTTACCACCATTATGATCTCTTGAATAATCCTCTCTACCTGGTGGTGGATGAGCTGGGAGATCTAAAAGTAATTTTGGATTTACTAGCTGATTGTCTACTAATTCATATCTGTAAAGACGATTGCCTAATACATTTTCTTCTGAATCAGCATCATCACTATCTGTTCCTCCGGTGGATTCGGTATAGTATAAAAAGACATAGGGAGGGATAATAGTATTAGTAGGTGCATTTCCATCACTATTACTGTTTACCACCGCTGCAATTCCTAGCATTCCTCTCTCATTTGCATTAGCAACACTTACATCAAGAAGTGCTTCTGAACCTAATTGGCCATTTATAACTCTCTTTACAATACCTGTATTTTCTTCTGTCACCAATATATCATTTGGACCCACAAATGCCATACCGGTAGGGTAGTCAAGTCCAGTAAAGATTTGTTCTAAGTTTAGATTAGGATCATTAAGTGTAGGTCCTCCAGGGAGAGGTTTGGACTTGGTATTATGGATGGTAGGGATATCATCTGTAGAATTAGTAGTAGTAGAAGAAGAATCAGGAGAGCCAGAAGCTTGAGCTAGATTTACTATTGGTATGTAGCTAGGTAACAAAATTAAAACAAAAAATAGTGGGAAAACTGTAATAATGTGACCTTTTATATGACCCAAGAAAAAATAATAGTATGTTCTATGATCTGAAGTTTTGACACAAATACTCTATTATATATCTATGTTAAGCAGATATTCCTAATTATATCTTAGAAATATCCAAAGAAGTGATATTGTCCGGTATCAAACTACTAACCTTCTGGCAGAGTTCTTAAACTTTTCAAATAAATGGTTGAAAGATTCTCCTCTTCATCATCATTTATTGATTCCCATTATTTTCATAATCATAGAAGTCCCATGTCCTTGAACATATTCAGCAGCAGCATCAATTCCATTTCTCTTAAGGTTAATTGCTAATTCGCTTAAAGTCTCGATCTCAGTACTAGCATTGCATTTGTATTCTTCTAACCTACCTTTAAGAAAAACATCTGAGAAAGACTCGTCTGGAATTGGATTCAAAAGTAGTACAAGCCAACAAATAATATACCGCAAAAGAAAAAGAGAAAGAGAAAGAGAAAGAAAATACAAGAATTCACAGTAGATGATGAAACTCTGATTAAAGTTGGCAATCAATTTGTTTGGTTGTTGTGGATTGCTGTTGATTCAATCAATAAACTGATTCTTAGGATATGTATTTCTTTTGAAAGAACAATTCTTGTGGCAGAGTGATTCCTGAATTCATTAGTAAAAGATTATTGAAAGCATTCACTTTCAACAGATGGAGGAACATGATATTAATATGCTTGTAAACTCCTGAGAAAATAGAACATCATCATCCTATTCCTTCATTTAACATATGAGAAAACAAAGCATTATTGAAAGAACAAACCAATATATAAAAGATAGAACTGAAGTGTTTTTGATGGTGATTACTTTCCTTGTAGAAAAGATAATTGCAAATTAAATCATATAAAGAATTGGTTAAAATTATTTATCTATATATACACACAATAATGAAGTAATGAAGACTACACCGGTTAAATGAACAGAGCCATATTCAGGATTTTTATACTAATATAGGCATAAAAGAAAATGATGATTGCCACTAGAATACAGCTAACTGTATGTTCTCATAATCTATACTGTATCTCTACAATCAAGTAAAACTAGATTGATATTAGTTTTCTATGAAGTCACAATAGTTTAAACTACATTAACACAAATTTAGTAGTTTTAACAGAAATTGTTATATATTAAATGATAATACGTAGTGAAGAAGAAGAGACTGAACTACCGGTCTTCCTTCTGGTGGTAGTCCGTTAATTTCCATGACTGCAAATAATAAAGAAAACCATCGTGACCTCTCAGGAGGCATCGACTGTAAGAGAAAGACAGTATGCTGCACCACGCTGGTTTACGGTGGTTATTATGCAAGATAATATTAGTAGCAAAAAGTTATTTTTATCTATTATAATTCCTACATATAATGAATCCGAAAATATACTAAAACTAATAGATGCAATAAGAAACCATTTACCTCCCAATATTTCTACTGAGATAATAATAGTAGATGATAATTCGCCTGATGGAACAGGGATACTAGTTGAAAGACACATAAAAATGATAACAAACGAAATTTCCGATAATACCAAAGAAAGCAATCATGAAAATATCTCCAGAAAATGCATAGTCAAAGTTATTCATAGACAGAGGAGCTATCATTTAATTCCTGCCATATTAGATGGAGTAAGATATTCTAATGGACACAATATTCTAATAATGTATGCAGATTTTTCACATCCTCCTGAGATCATACCGAGAATAATAAACGAATTAACTCAATACCCAAATTGCGTAGTGGTTGCGTCACGATATATTAAAGGAGGATCAATAGTAGGATGGCCTTTTAAAAGATTAGTGCTTAACATCGGTGCTATAAGAATAGCAAGACATAGTTTAAAATTACGAAATATCAAAGATCCTATTTCGGGTTTTTTTGCACTCTCATCTCATACGCTAAAAGATATTGAATTTGATACCCAAGGTTTTAAAATGTTATTAGAGATTCTTGTAAAAGGCAAGAATCTAAGAGTAAGAGAAATACCATATACTTTTAATGAGCGAGAATTTAGAAAAAGTAAAATTGATTCCAGAGTTATAATCGATTATTCCAAAGCAATATGGCAACTTTATAGGTATGGACGAAATTCTAGTAAATCAATACAAAATAAACAGGAACGAAGAGGGTCAGTACTATTCTTATCAAAAGCTGCGAGATTCTTCACAGTCGGTGCTAGTGGATTATTAATAAATTATTTAATATCATCACTTCTATCTGGTGGTACTTTATCCAACTTATGGTATGTACATGGTACCTTGGTGGGGATTATATTTTCAATAACTTCTAACTTCTTCCTAAACAAGATATGGACTTTCGAAGACAGAAATTTCTCACTTTACCATACATTAAAGCAATATGGCTTATTTGTAACTTTCAGTTCCATAGGAGCATCAATTCAATTATTGCTTGTCTATCTTTTAGTAGAATCAGGCCTTAGCTATAGTCCGTCATTAATAATAGCAGTTGCTACTGCAGCAATCAGTAATTTTATTCTGAATAAAAAATTCACCTTTCATGAGAAAATCTGGATCTAACATATCAATAAAAAATAAATATAATTATAACAATGGGCTAACTTTTACAACCTTTTTAATAATATTATTAGGGCAAAAAAATAACTGTCAGTTAGAATCTAAACAATCCCATTGACGGCTTATTTTTTGCCTTTACGTTTTTTGGTAGTTCGAATATATACATATATATATGTATATATGTTCAACTATGATGTCTTATTTCTGCTGTTATTTTTGTGCTCAAAATGGCTAACGGTATTAATAGTTACTGAATCGGTCATGATTAGATTTTTGTATTGATCGAGTTCCAAGAAGTTTATGAAGCATACAAAACATTGGGTGACAAATGGTTTGGATGCAAGGTTAAAGTATAGTAAAATCTGATAAAAATGCACGATATATTGTAACGTACTTTAATGAAGACCCTATAGATAATAACACGGGTAAACCAAAGAATGATGGGTGGAAAAGTATTTTGAATTTATACACACCGGCCAAGGCGATAAATATAAAATCCCACACACTTGGGGTAGAGCAAAGAATAGCTGGCGTAACGATTGGTTAACAAGTATAGATATCGCCTATATGAATCATAGAGAAATAAGCACTTAATAACCCAATCTAAATTTAATGATATTTAATATCAGTGCTGTGGTCATTTTAGATGATTGAGCAAATTATCCAAGAATAAAATATGATGACTCTCAAATAGAATTATTATTTTTTTTATAGACAGATTTAATTCATTTAGACAGTTATGATCTACCACTGAACATTACCTATTTCTTTGAATTGACAAGCATATACTGCTGGTTAGAGCAATTACGCAGGTCAAACAAGGCAATATAAGTGAAATAATAACTCTCATACTGGCTTCTCGTATTATCATTCCTTTGTATTATTTTCACTATCAATTCTTGCAACACTAGTAGTTACAGATCCGATAAGTTTGCTCCACAAATTAAGCCGTAATTTTATCAGTTGTATATAGCATTTTATGACTATTTCTATTCTCATGGGAAATGTTAATTTCCTGAACACTTAGGTTGTTCGCACTAAGAAAATATAGACGCATTCATCTCCTGTTTTAACAATTACAATTAGATACTGGAGATATAGGTAAACAAATAATTTGTGATCTGGTCAAATTATTTTCCTATTGTAGTTATGTTGTTACCTTGTATAATAGTCTTATACTAAAATAAGACATGATTTATTTTATAATGTAGAAAGATAATATTGTAGACAGTAATAATAACCATGGTCTTACATGACAAGGTTATTTGATCCACATATCCATATGTATTCTCGTACTACTGATGATTATGATGCAATGTCTAAAGCTGGAATTGAAGTTATAGTTCAACCTTCTTTCTGGCTAGGTAGCCCAAGAAGGCATGTTGGTACTTTTGAAGATTATTGGGAGCATATGATAACATTTGAAACCAAAAGAGCTAAAGAGTTTGGAATAGAACATTTTGTTTGTATTTCAGTAAATCCAAAAGAAGCTATAGAAAGACCATTAGCTCTGGATGCCGTTGATGCGATGCTTAAGAAAGGATTTCTTGATAGAGAAAGAACCGTCGCTGTTGGAGAACTAGGTTATAATTTGATTAACGATTTAGAAGAAGAAGTATTTGTAAAGCAGATGGATATTGCTGCACAGAAGGATATGCTTATGACAGTTCATCTGCCACATAATAACAAGCAAGAAGGAATGAAAAGAATTGAAAAGATTCTTCTAAATAATGAAGATGAGAATAAAGGTGGTAGTAAGTACAAGAGAGAAAAAATACTTGTAGATCATAATGTAGAAGAAACCATTGAGAAAACATTGGAACTAGGAATGTGGGCTGGTCTATCTGTATATCCTGTTACAAAACTATCTCCAGAGAGAGCAATGAAAATAATAAAAAAGTATGGTACAGAACATATAATGATACATAGCGCTGCTGACTGGGGTATATCAGATCCGTTAAGTGTACCTCTAGTTGCTAGGGAGATGAGAAAGTCAGGTGAATTCAGTATAAATGACATTGAAAAAGTTACTTTTTATAATGCGTATGAATTTTATAAACAGTCAGATAGGTTTAATTGGAAACCTTAGATCTTTCTATTTCGTTATTAGGTTCTTCTATACTGTTATATTATGACTCTTGTATTATGACTAATGTGAGGATGAAGGATAATAGATTGTCTTTTCTCACATTGTAATTATTATTCTCTTTAATTTTTATTGTCTCCTTTTTTCAACTAAAAGACAATTGGCTGGCCAGCATTCACTTCAATTATGAATTTTTAAGTAAGTTCAGAATTGCGTAAGCTTCCAGTTATTTTCTAAATCAATTTATTGCGACTACCTAAATAGTAGAGTTGTGCATTTCTATTATATGCTTGGCTAACTATGTCTAATAGATACTGCTGCTGATGCTTCTTCTAATTCCGCATTACCATTGTCGCAAATATCATCCAAATTCAACCCATTTGATCAAAGTGATACCTATAGAACAAAAGAGTCAGAAAGTTCCCATGAAGAGTAATGGCGATATCGATGATTGATTTCATAACCGCATATGTCTGACAAATCAGATGTCAAAATGATAGGAATGTTCCTTGATTTTTAAATGACATGATCATGTATTATTATATAATTTATAACATCTTCCGGAGATTCTAACAGATTTACATTAAGATTAATTATGTGTTCTTTAGTAAGACCGCCCGATCTATTCTGCTGAAGTATGTGGAATAAGTTTGAAGAGATACAAGTGGAATACTTTCAGAATACTCTATTAGTAGCAAAAAATAAAAAGATGAATTTAGTAGTTTAAACCGGACACAGTATATTGCGATTCACGCTAACCCTGGAAACAGCGTCCTGCAGATGCATTGAATGTGATACTATTTCTGCATCCTTCAGTAGGAGGTTTTGCTATTGATACTTCTTGTAAGCAATCATTATCATTTCAAATACAGTTAATCCTGCCAATCCTAGCGCTGCTTGTATATCCTAATAGTAAAATATGGAATAAAGCATGTTTGACTCAATAACTCTAAGTTTCAGTTTAGATTTAGAGACAGAATTGCTACAGCCAACATATTATCTGCCGCATTATAATCATGTCTCATCTGCTCTAGGTGTGTTTGGAGATACATCAGATGCACTTGCAACTCCTATAGTATCACATTGATCAATAGAAGGAGAAGAATTATCTGCTCCTTTGCTCTTCTTTTTTCCTTCTTCACTTTCTATACAGTCATGACACATCCATATTCCATCGGTATAACGGCCTGTCTTAGCCTTTCCGTGTTGTTCAATTTCAGTTTCCAATGAATCAGTAATAGGTGAACTACATTTGGAACATTCTGGTAATAATTTGATCATGATATATATAAGCTCCACTTCTTATTTTAGATTCTTGTAATTGGCTATTCTATTTATGTTCTTATTTTTATAACAATTTCATATGATATATCTGCCTGCTTTAAAATAGCGAAATAGAATTCGAAGGTTCAAAACATAAGGATAATAAAGACAATTATTATAATAATCATCATAATGGGAATAATAGATAGTACAGGGTAAAGATGAATAGGGTTTTCAAGAACTATCTTGAAGACTCTTTAATCAACATTCTGTAACAAATGGGATATCCATATAGTTCTGTAAGTAGAATATTTTTGCTTGAAAAATCAAATAATAATGTAAACACAAATAAAATATTAGTTAGTTATAAATCACAAAAATTGTCAGACTCACTATTTTACTTCAAGGTTTTTCAGGACATCTTCTGTGTGCTGTTCGTCTTTTACTTCGTCAGCCAAGATTTGTGTAGCAAGATTGTATGTTACAAAATCGTTATATTCTAATGCTTTTTTAGCAATATTGTTATAATTCTCTACTGCTTTACCTTCAAACTCTAATCCTTTTTCTAATGCTGCTCTTAATGTAAGATATTGTACAGGATCTAAAACTCCTATATTACCTTGTGTCTTCCATACAGCAGGATCACTTGGAGCCTTATCTCCTAATTCTGAAATTCTGTTAGAAAGCAGTTCTGCATGTGTTAATTCCCCTGTAGCTTGGGTCTTGAGAGCTGGAGCATATGTGACAAGGCCAATTCCCTCCATATTTATTCCAATATACCAAAAATAATGAAAAATCTGCATCTCATCACAATATGCTTTCTTTAACAAATCTATTATTACTGGAGCATTTTTGCCGAGAATATTTTTTTCTGTTTTACCCATTTTCTTCTATTTTCTCCAAGCTATCATGGTATTCTAACTCTTTTAAATTTATAGTTTTTTAGACAGGTGCATTGTTCAATACAACTAAATCTTATTATATGCTAACAGCATTTGCTGCTCTTACAGATAAGACCAATTTTTGATTATGACGATTATATTTATATGTATTATTCTTTGCAAATTTTCACGAAAATCATTAATGTTCTGGCTAAAAAATATGGCGGCTATTACAGATAGAATAGGAGATAAGTATTAACCTTTTAGAATATAAACTAAAGGTGTCATTATGATTGTAGAACACAAAGAAATAAAATCCACATTAAAGAAATGAGACTTTCTAGGAGTTAAATAAGATGCCGCTTAACAAAGTGGTTACGTCGGCTCTGACACAATTCCTAATATTTTATCACATTTCTTGCATGAGAGTAAATAGGCAGTACCATTAGGAACGGCTATTGCTTCTGTATTACATCCATTTGTTGTAATATCGAATTCACAATTTGGACATTTAGCCATGTTATTTTATCATTTTGGTTAGATAATATATAAAGTTGTTTCAAAAATAAACATGCAAGGCTACACAACATTCCTAAAATCATCTTTTTTCACTTGGAACTGAAATGGCGGCGAATAGAATTTTCAGAAAAAATTAAACAAGCATCGAAAGAAGTTAAAAAAGAATAGTTGATTAATAATATAAATGTAAAATATCATCTTAACTATCCTGTCCAGAGATACACATAACTAGGTCGAAAAGAATGCGCAGCAAGAGCCAATAGTATGTGCGCCCTATGGTCTTCTACTACCCATGTTAAATTACCAAGCCCCTCTAATTTATATTATAATTACCGAGATATTCTATTAAATATACCATTCTGGCGTCTTTAACCAATATTAAATTATCATCTGGAGTCAACAGCAGGTCTCTAGTTGACATATTTTTACCTATATTTCCCTTAATTAGGAAATTATGATATATAATAGAATGCATATCGATAGTGATACAGTTCTTGATTTTCAGTCATATATGTATAAAGTAATATTAATAGAAATAAGAAGAATATAGAGAGACAAAATAATGCCTAAAATTGCTCTATTTGTTGGATCAGTTAGACGAGACCGTCAAGGTATCAAAGTTGCCCGTTGGATAGAAGGAAAATTGAAGAACCGTAACCATATTGTATTTTTTATTGATCCTCTAGAACTTAACTTGCCTTTGCTGGATAGGATGTATAAAGAGATGGTAAATCCTTCAGAGAAGTTGAGAGATCTTAGGAGTAAAGTTATGGATGCAGAAGGCTACTTTCTGTCACTCCAGAATACAATCATAGTACATCAGCTGCAATGAAAAATACACTAGACTATTTTTTAGAAGAATATTATTTTAAACCTTCTGCTATTGTATCCTATTCCGCTGGTGGTTTTGGTGGCGTGAATGCAGCACAACATCTACAATTAATATTTGCGGAATTAGGAGCACCATCTATATCTTCATCATTTCCAATATCAAGAGTACAAGATGTTTTTGATGAACATGGCAAATTGATCGATGAGAGATATGATAAAAGAGTCATACGATTTCTTGATGAATTTGAATGGTATATTGAAGCCTTCAAAAACCAAAGAGCAAAAGGTACTCCATATTAGATCACGGTCTGACTGACTGAATTTCTTCTTACATATAATAGTGCTAATGCATTAGTTGTACCTAGATGTCAATATGATATACCCTAGTAATAAATTTTTAATAATATTATTCTCGACATAAAAATATTTAGTGGCATTATAGTTGCCCTAGAATATCACGATTATTTCAAATCATAAGCTATACATTTTATTACAATACGATAAAGAGTTAGATCAATAACATCAATATTATACTAACTTTCAAAATACTACCATGTAAAGGAAAACATGATGCTGCATTTGGACAGATAGCTAATATTCTATATCTTATGGAATAACAACAGCTGAAAAACAACAGAATTTACGCTTTTGATTTATTTATATATGCAAGGGTTTTTTGATTCAACCTCTCAAGAACAATAGAAAACAAAAGACTCTATTTTCATCAAACAATCTGAGGAATTTGCAATTAACAAATTCAGAGAAGGATAATAGAGCAGATTACGTAATTATTATATTTTATTTTAAATTGATAATTGATAATGGTGATTCTATTTGAGGATACATATAGTATCGTTTTGCTAGTCTTTTTCTTTTTTTCCAATTCAATTCAGATATCTATTACCTAAATTTCCTATCCGAATTCAGCAAAGCCATTTTAAAGGAGGAAGATCCATTAAATTTTTCCATCAGCAGTGCTATGTGCATTAGAATAGCTCATTTGGATATTTGTTTTATTCTAATCAGAAAATTACTTTTATGCTTCTTATACTATCTCCTACATGGTGTTCATTAGGCCATAAAAGCATCTAGTGTGCTGTTTGTTGTTATTGTTGCTGATATAATCTTGCTATTATTATTATTTACTTCTTTTCTTTTACCATCTATCTGTGTTGCTTGTTTTACTATACCCAAATAGTTATAGTCATGTGTACCTGAGAGATATATCGTATATATCAATGCAGTATTCTTTCCTTCAGCCTTTCTCAATATCCTTCCTATTCTCTGAGCAGCTTGATTCATATTTGAAGTGCTTGCCAATATGATGGCTATTCTTACCTGAGGAACATCGTATCCAATTTCCAATGTGTGAACTGAAAGCAAAGGATAAAAATCTGTGCCCCACTTAGATAGAATATCTTGCCGGTCTTTAGATTTTAGTTTGCTTTCAATTATCATTGATTTTATTCTCTTTTCCTTTTCTA
This sequence comes from Nitrososphaeraceae archaeon, assembly GCA_035642715.1. Lineage (GTDB taxonomy): Archaea > Thermoproteota > Nitrososphaeria > Nitrososphaerales > Nitrososphaeraceae > JAJNBK01. The sequence goes on from DASQRW010000097.1 coordinate 25,202, forward strand.
ATATATCCTTTAGTTTCTTGATAGATTCTATCGTCTCACTGAAAACCATTATTCTTTCTGATGGATGCTTTGTTGCTATCAGATCCGCTGCAGAGGACAGTTTATTTTGAGCACAATTGATTAGATTTTTTCTATTCCTTACATTTTCGAACCATGACCTTGCCAATCTGGCTGATAAGCCCCCTTTTTTCAATAAAGAAGACATTAATTGTGGATCAGATTCATTCAACTCTTCAGAAATATTCCTGATCTTCGTAGAGTAATCATCATAGAGCTTTTTCTCCTCAAATGTTAGTTTAACCTTTATTGGTATTACTATTGGTTTTGCAAGCCTTCCATCTTCAACTGCCTCTCTTATCATATATTTTTTGACTGGTGGGAGTAAAGAGACAACTGTGTTGTAGTTAGGATGTTGTTCATCTATTGTTGCAGTTAATCCCAATAATGCTTTTTTATTAGCAGAATTGTCTTCTTCTCCTAGAAGATCAAATATCTTTCTTAAAGTTATTGCTGAATCGGTCAGTAGATGCATTTCATCAAATATTATCATATCAGAATTATGAATTAATCCTAAATTGTTAATTATACTCTGATAGGTGCTTATTGTTATTTCTCTTATTTCTTTACGTTCTCCAAAATATACTCCTATGGATTCTTTAGATACGTGATAAGACAGTAACCTTTTGAAATTCTGCTCGACTAGAACAATTCGTGGAACCAAAAAGAGTAAAGATGGTATAATGCTATTGTAATGACAAGTAGAATCATTATTATTAAGACTGCTACGGCTTACATTGCTATGATGCAGCTTTTCTTCTGCTCTCCTTTTTGCACATTCAAATGCTATCTCTGTCTTTCCTGTTCCAGTGCTGTATATTATTGATCCTCTGCATTTATTAGAAACCCATGCCTCAACTGCTTCAGATTGATCCTTTGTAAGCTTGAAAGGAAATTTTAGATTTAAAATACATGGTATCGATCTGCTTGATGATTCTGCCGGTGATCTTTCTTTTGTGTTTTCTAGCATGATATTGTTACCCACATTATAGTCTAACAACTGAAGTGACAAGGAAATAAGTCTATTGCATAGGAACTATTAACGTGATATTATTATGGTAATTATTTGCAGTATTTTTAATATCGTATTTTTTCTCCCCTAGATCCTATTCAAAGACTATCATCTCACTTGCATCAAGATCAATGACTTTATAACTCTCCTCTTTAGTCCTATTTGAAAGCATATTTTTATTTTTAAATAAAATATTATGGTAAATTTGTTTATTTTTTAATGTATTAACCATGTCATCCTTTGCTATTTGATTCTACTATTTATAAAAAAGGGCTCTTTAGGGAGGGGGTCGGAAATTAACAAGAAGGGAACAAGCGTCCGATCCAAGAATACTTCTTTTTGTTGTCTGTAGCAATTAGATAGTATTTATAAAAAGAATTTTATAATATTATGTCTTGCTAATTATATAGAGAATTAAAGTTGGTAGAGCAACAAAAAACAGACATAACAGAAGAATCAACAACTTCTGCGGTAACAAAGGTTAATAAAAAGGAAAATAAGCAGGGTTCGGTAAAAGAGACAGAAAAAGGGAGAGATCAAGAAAATGCAGTCGGAGCAGAAATAGAAGATCTCAACAAATAGAAATAAAAATAGACAATATCAATTATGATTGTATAAATGAGTGGATGATCTTAAACAGTGAAGAGGTTATCTGCTATTCTATAATTCATACAACAGGTAACATAACATTCCAATATGGACATAGATTTTCGTCTTGATCGTTTGTAGCAGAGGTTTATCATATCTACTATAAGATTATATTGACCAGCCATATAGACAAATCTTTTTTTTCATTCTTGAACGCCTAGTAAAATATACAACTTCAATTTTCACACATTTTCCACATATATGTAGTAGAAGGTTAAAATCTGATATACCTTAGTTTATCGATATACCAAGACTTTAACTTTTGATATAGTATGAATATGAATGATCAAATGAGTTATACACTAGCTTTGGACTAGGTACAGCAAAAATATTTCAGAAAAGGATTTGGTTTACCGAATGTCAACTGGACAGATACTAGCAAAAAAAGTCTCTATCATACTTTGTCTTTAGACAGACAGGGTACGCTTATCAATTTTCTAATGATAAAATTTATGGCAATGATGACTAACCTTTCATAAAACCAATAATAACTATAAGCGACTGCAATTATTCGGCTAATCACACTTTCTGCTACTCTGATATATATTAATAAACAATGATTCAGTTGAATCATAACAAAATTTTTTATTTATAATATATTAGTTTGATTTTCATTCACTAAATAACCTAAAAAATTAATAGTTTGCCTTAAAATGTATGTAAGTCTACTTTAAATATTGAATTTAATTACACAAACAACACAGATCTGCCTACATCAGTGTAAAAAATGTGGAGTAGTATATGATTGCAGAGATGGGGTGAACTGTACAATGTCATTCCAGTATGGTAAGTGTTCCTTGTGTAATGGTAAAGAAGACAGATAACTTAGAAGACTGGTAGTACTGTGTCTAATTCTTAATTAAAGTTACTAATAGATTAGCTTTTTGATTTATTAATAACTAAAAATCAACTAGAAAATGTCAATAAAATGCTCTATTCTTCGCTATGTGTGATAGTACTTATTATAACAAGTATAAACTATTAATAGAAAAAGGAAGTTATGACAATATTTTGACTAGTCACCATTTAACTACATAAACCGGGAACATTACCTGATCTGCCTGTAACTAGTAAAATTTGCAATATACATGAGCTTCTTTTCATTCATAACGTCTTGCTCCTGCTGCTAAAGTATGACGGTATATACTCCCACATAGATATGCATTGATCCAATTTGTCTGTTTCTTTCTCTCAAAAATAATATTAATTTGCAGGTGGCTTTTCTTCTAATTCTTTTTCTATTTCCGATTCCTGCAATTCTTCTCCCTCTTCTTTTGGTTGACTACTCATTATCCGTTATAGGAAAGAGTGAGACAACTTTAAATGAGTTCCGATAAATAAAATCAAGCTATAGGTTAGATTATGGAATTAATCAAATTTCTCCACAGCTACAAAATATAGATCATATCATTTGTAAAGATTGAAGTAGATCATAGCATATATATATTCAATAACTTTAAAATTATTGCAGCGTAAATAATCAGTTACATTATTTGTGTGTAGACCAATTTCTATATAAAGTTCCTTTTCTTCCAACTTCTTTGACTTAATTTTACGAATTCAAGAAATACTTGAATCGGCGTGGATTTGTCTTTTAGTTTCTGAAGCCTTTAGAGCATACAGAAACATAGTCATGGGGTCTTGTTGTTCTTCTTCTTGGGTAACGGATAACTATTTTCAAATAATATAATGATATTGGCCTAAATAAAGCGTCAAGATTGGAATGGGCCGGGTCGTTTGTGAACTGTTATCGACACAAAATGTAGGCCCAAGGATTATAAATCAAATTTGACCTGATAAGTGACCATTTACTATATTTCCTTCTAATAAATGCAAAGTTAGATGACCATTGGTCGGGGTTCGGTGGGATTCGGGACAAATGTGACTCAAATATGCCACTCAATTTCTTAGACATTAATTCCTATTCAAGTGAATATGCTTGACCTTTGTTTTTTATTATCTGTTAATTCAGCTTTGGTACTTTTTCTTCCCTTAGTAATTTATCTTAAAATTATAGGTATATCATTCTGTTGCTGTACTAAATATTATAATATAAAAAAACATAATTCCTATCAGTTGAAAAGAAGTGTTGATTTCACAATATTTCAAATAAAGAATAGAAGTAACTGTAAATTATGAGTAGGATTATTTATTAGTAATAGACGTTGAAATATGTGAAGACACATCATTATCATTAATGATTTTGATAATAATATTGGCGATTGTTGGCTTTATTATTATTACTGCTGCCACTGCGGTTGCGGCACCGCTGACAATTACAATTAGTACATTTACCTCATCATTTACACAATACCAAGATTTCGTAGCAGAGCTGACAAGTGAAATGGTAGTCCCACCTGTAAAAAGCAATGCAACAGGTGTTGTATATTTTCAACTTGATAAGAAAGACAATAAGATAGATTATAGTCTAATCGTAAGAGACTTAGATGATGCTAAAGCAGCGCATATCCATATTGGTAAAGAAGGTGAAAAAAATGACACAGTTATAGTTACCTTATACAAACCTTTTAAAGCTCCACGTCTTTTAGGCGGAATTCTGTCAGTAGATGACGATATAACATCAGATATT
>DASQRW010000098.1:0-4890 GCA_035642715.1 Nitrososphaeraceae archaeon
TGATATTCAAATGTTATATATAGTATCTAGATAGTTACCTAACTTAATGACCTAATTCCTATCATCTAAACAGATACGGCAAGTAAACGGTCCAAACTAATTCTAAAGAATTTATAAATTCTATGTATACTAAACAAATTACAATGTCTTCTTCAGAAAACAAAAACAAATACAAATGCGAAGAATGTGGAATGGTATTTAGCTCTCAACAAGAGCTTCAGCAGCATGCTAACGAGGAACATGTTGCGGCACCATAATCCCAATTTGTTGAGCGGTGAGAAATAAATATTTGAGTGGGATAAGGAATAATTAGTAGAATGGCGTAGAAGCAAGGTATTTTAGAATAGTCAGTAAACTCCTGTAGAGAAGTATAAGATAGTTTTGGCTCTGGTATTATGTTTAGTAGAAATATGTATAATTCAGTAGCAAGGAACAACTATGTACATGACGAAACTCAATGCATATTTGTTTCAGAATCACATAACAATCAAGTCTATGACAACACAGTCTCAGATTGCAAAAATTGAATTTATTTAAAAGCAGGCTCTTCTAATAACAAAATATACCATAATACCATCATAAATGCTACATCAAATGGTATACTTGTCAATACAGGTGCATCAGATAATACATTTACTTCTAATACGATAATCAATGCTACTGAGCTTGGAATAAATGTTGATGAAGATGCAGAAGATTCAGCTAATAATACATTTGAGAACAATAAGCTAATTAATTCTAAAGTCGCTGGAGAAGAAGAAGAAACAAAGATGAGAAGATGATTGACATAGTTTGCCAGACTTTTATTTATTTATTATTTCTTTTATTATTCAATCAATACAGTCCTCGTATGGGACAAAAATGTCATCAAAAACACCTAAAGATAAACTGAAAAAAATATTTACAATGTTACTGATTGTAGTTGCAATTTATATTATTATAAAGAGTATGTCATTTTAGATTTGAATAGGACTAAAATAAGTAACAACAATAATAAAAAGAATAAGAATATCATTGTTATTGGAGGTGTTGCGGCAGGTGCTAGTGCTGCATCGAAAGCAAAGAGAGTAGATCCTAATGCTAACATAACAATACTTCAAGACGAACCTCTGGTTTCATATGGAGCTTGTGGCATACCTTATGTTATAGAGGGAATAATTGATAATTTTGAGAAGCTAGTAGAGAGACCTGCAGATGTGTTTAAAAAACAATATGATGTTGATGTTATGGTGAATATACGTGCAGAGAGAATAGATCGACTAAAACAAGAGATACATGCTGTTAATTTAAAAGATAACGAACACATTAAACTAGAATATGATTCCTTGGTAATTGCAACCGGTGCAAGACCTGTTATTCCGCCCATCAAAGGTGTTGATTTGGATGGAGTAGTTTTCTTACGAAATTATGGCGATGGTAAAAGAATAAAAGCAAAAATTGTCGAAAATTCTCAGTCAACTGTAATTGTCGGTGCAGGTCTTATTGGACTTGAAATGGCTGATGCTTTTAAGAAAAATGGTATTGATGTAACAGTTGTCGAAATGGCTGATCATGTCCTTCCTAACATTCTAGATAGAGATCTGGCGAAAATAGTAGAAAATCATCTTAAAGACAACGGCATAAAACTTAGGCTCGGAGAAAGATTAGTAGAAGTCATAGGAAATGAAAAAGCTAAAGGAATAGATACAACTAAAGGCAGTATCGATTGTGATTTTGTACTTCTCGGCACAGGAGTAAGACCTAATTCTGAAATAGCGAGAGATGCGGGTATTAAATTAGGATACGCTAATGCAATAAAGGTAGACCAGCATATGAGAACTACAATAAATAATATATTTGCAGCTGGTGATTGTGCCACTGCAACAAATTATATTACTGGCAAAGATAGCTATGTACCTCTTGGTACTACAGCAAATAAGCAAGGAAGAATTGCTGGTGAAAATGCTGCCGGTGGCAATGCAATATTTAGAGGTATAGCAGGAAGCGTTATTTCAAAGTCTTTTGATCTATATTTTGGTAAAACTGGACTGAATTTAGAAGAAGCTTTGAAAGAAGGCTTTGATCCAGTGGAAGAAAAGGTAGAAAGTATTACAAGATCGGGGTATTATCCTGACAACAAACCTATCTGGATAAAGATTGTTATTGATAGAAAAAGTGGTGGAAGGGTCCTAGGTTCTCAAATAGTAGGTGGCGAGGCCGTAAAAGGTAGAATTGATATAATTGCTCTTGCCCTTTTGCTTAATGCAAATATAGCTGACCTTGCAAATTATGATGCATGTTATGTTCCCCCAACTTCTCCAGTATGGGAACCAGTCAATATTGTCGCATCCCAAACAAGTAAACTGATAAAGAATTATTAACTTTTTCAATTACTTATTGAAATAGACATTGTAACGTTGTAGACTGTTACTGTAAGCAGACGATGATACTATACAAGGAAAAATTAGATTAATTAAACAAGTAGCTAATCACTAGCATGAATATACAAAAGTGGAAAGGCTATCTAAAGATCAGCATTATAATATCCTTAAATTAATTAAATTGCTTCAAACTATGTTTATTTTTAACGAATCAAAAATTTATCTCAAATTTCTATTACATCTATTTCGATGTACCCGTAATGATTTAAAGTTACTTAATGATCTAATAAAAAAAGAAAGGAAATAATGAAAAATGGTTTGTTTTGCAACTATCAAGAATAGTAACTATTATAGATAACGTATATTATGATAGTATTAGAAAAACAGTTAACTAAAACACCTCATTAAGGTTCTATGCGCACACAGCTATAAGGATAATCCTTATTATGAACTATCTTTCTGGAATACGATTTACGAACACTCTATTTGTAAATAGTATAAAGATCTTTAAGACATATTTCCTATTCTATATTTATCTGCTTTCCTTTTGGTTTTGTTTGCTGCTTTTTCTTGAATGTTATTTCAAGTATCCCATTTTTATAAGTTGACGTTGCTGTCTCAATATCTGTTTCAGGAGGTATTTCAATAACTTCACGATATTTTCTATCTGTGCCGGTAGTTGTTACTTCTACTGAATTATCATAAACTTTTACCACGATATTTTGTTTAGTTACACCTGGCATTTCAACAACCACTTTTACGTCCTTATCTGTAGCTGTTACATCCGCTAGAGGCTCTCTTTCAGATGAGATAAGCGGTCTAGTGAAAAGGCCCCCACTTCTAATGTTACTAAGTGGTGATTTTACATTCCCAAATTCTCTTACTTTTGGTTTACCGTCAGGACCTATGGTCATTGAATAGCCATAAACAAACGGTCCATATTCTCTTACTTTGCCTCCTCCAGGTGTTTCATATTCTCTTACTAGATCCTTTGGTGCTTTATCCTCTATATCTTTAAAGGTGTTTTCAAATTCTCTTTCCATTTCCCTTCTCATTTCATCAAATCCTCTGAAAATATCAGGAAAACCGAAAAATCCTCCTCTGCCGCTTCCTCTACTACTACTTCCAAAGAATCTATTGAACCAATCAAATGGTGCTATGTCACGATCTTCTGAAGAACTCATAGATTATATCACTCTATTAATCGTTGTAGGGTCTTAAATATTTAATTTCTTGAAACTATTTTATTTCTTTCTTGCTTTGTCAATGCTTGACAATCAGTACAATTTGTAAACTATAGCAGTAATTATTTTTATATTATAAACCGGTTATTGAGATGAAAAAATATGAACTTCCTCTTCTACCCAAGAATACAACGCATTAGAACCACATAAAAGCTCCACTTAGCATATGTAAATGCAGCAACAATTGGATTAATTGATAAACTACTAATGAATAAAATGTTTGATTTCAAATCAGAGATTACTGAAGCAGGTTTCAGAGGTAGAATCTGTTTACTAACTATGCTGAAGTGAAAATATTGATTTAATTGTAATAGGTACAACAGGAGAAATCTCTTTTTAAAAAATGTTACTTGAAAATCTATTGACCAATTTTGAGAAACCCTTATATTTCTATAACTTAGCACCTACAGTTATTGTTACCACTAGTTATAACATACAACTTATGATAAATAAGAATTATTTTATGGATGATTTCTCGTGATTGACAATGATATCAATGATGAAAAATTTTCTGTAATTACTCCAGAAATAACTCAGTTAATCCTTGAGGAACAAGCAGAAATAAGTAATGGGAATATTCTAAAAATCATTACAGAAAGTCGAGCAAGAATTCTTAAATTATTAAAAAGTCATAACAAACACTTTTTTTCAAATATTGAAAGTTCAGATGCTTTTCTCCGTTCCCATGTAGATTCCAAAGTTCATTTAATAATTTTATATATAGATATTGCTGGCTCTACACATCTTAGCACAGTTTTACCACTTAGTGATCTAACTACTATTTTGCAGGTCTTTACACAAGAGATGACTATCGTTATAGTAAATAATTGTGGTTACGTTTTAAAATATGTTGGAGATGCAATTATTGCATATTTTCCAGTAAATGATAATTTCTATTTCGCCTCTAGAAACACTATTTCCTGTGCTCTAAATATGCTAACTATTGTAGAACAGGCTATAAATCCTGTACTTAAAGAATTCGATTTCCCAGAACTACATGTAAAAATTGGCATAGATTCAGGAGAAAATGCAATAGTAGAGTATGCTTTTAGCAGAAAAAGCTCACATATCGACATTATAGGATATCCTATGAACATAGCAGCGAAAATTACATCGTTAGCAAAGCCAAATCATATTTTAATTGGTAATACTACATATTCAGGTCTTAATCCAAATTTAGAGCATGCTTTAAGAAAATTAGGATTAGAAAATTCAGAATATATCGATTACCAAACTGGTGATGCCTATATTATCTACTCATTTACCTTCAGATAATAATGTTGTAA
>DASQRW010000099.1:0-4405 GCA_035642715.1 Nitrososphaeraceae archaeon
CATTCTGGTTTGCTATACTCATTGGTATGTGATTATAGATTACTTGGTTTTATAACTCGGCAAAAAAAGGTTCATGAACTAGTTCATGAACTAACAAGAAGTTCATGAACTTTTGTTATTATGTGGCAACACTAAATACTACTAGAATTTATAATTTTGTTTTTTTATGAGCTTTTTCTCGTCTATGCCTGCAAATTCATTAGCTTTGTTATATATATTTGTATTACAATTGTGTTCTACTAGTTTGCTTACATCTCAGTATTACAACATCTCTATCTGACAGTATTCATAATGTCATTCCATAATCATTTAATCCTTGAAAGCAATGAAAAGGTTCAGTTATTTGGTCAGAACATGATTTAATATGGCTAAAGTTCCATATAAAGCCTCTTCTAGCCTAACTGTTGCTGTTCCTTGAAAAGGAAACATATTTACCACAAAGTCATAGTACCTGATGCTGGATCCTTCATTTGTCAATATCTCATCGACTCCTTTTTTTGGAGAACCAAAAACCACTAATAGGTTCCTATTGTATCGCATTCGTTCCAGAAGTTTGCCTTCTTTCATTTTAAAAAATTCACCTTGCCTATAAGTAATGAGGATTTCTGTGTTTTGAGCTGTGTTTAAGAGCTTAGCAAGATTTGAAATAACCTTCACATTGTAGCCCCAATATGTTTTACCAAATTGTTTCTCGGTAGCTTCTCTAGCCTGTAAGTTCGGATATTTTGATGTAAATAATACATTAACTTTTTTTCCTTTGAAACCTGATCCTTCGAAAGGGACGAGTGAACCTAGACCTACATCAACATACAATTTTCCCTTGTCTTTTGCTATTACTCCAACTCGCACATCTCCAATTTTGATATTCTTGATATCTTCTCGGTCTTTATGATGAGGGGACTTTATTGGATGAAGAATTCCTGCATATTCTAATATTTCCATTCGAGGATACAAATCTTTTCTCAGGTATTGCGGTGTGTCAAGATAACGTAAGATCGTCTTTAATAAATTAAGATCATCTTTTTCAGATCTGAATGACATATCATGGTAAATGTATATTGTTTTAACTCTGAAGATTGAACATGCCCTTGCGATCTGAGAGATCTTGATGCTTTTGTCACGTTTTGTCTGTTCATCCAATAGAGAAGAATCAGGAATTGCAATGTACAGATTATATGACTTTGTCATTATTCTGTTCTTTTACCAAGTCCTTTACCATGTCATCAATGGATCCGTTTGCTCCGAAGTTGATTTGACGCACTATGCCATTCTTGTCTATTAATATGGAGGATGGCGTTCCCCGTAAGCCGTATTCTTCGAATGTTTCGGCTGAATATTGTTTAGTTTTCAGGTATTGTTTCACTCGTTTAATTAGAACTAATTTGTCTGACTCAGAAAAAGAGCTAAAATCAGGAACATTGATCTCAATAAAATCCATGACTGTTCTTTCAGTTAAAACATTAGATTCTTTTTTTAGAGAATCCATTGCTATAGGAAATGGTATCTTGTAAGGTAATTTGTTACCTTCAATAAGTTGGCCATATTGACTGAGTGCATTTCGTGTTTCTCCAATTACTTCTCCAGTCAAAAGCAACAATTTTAAATTGTCAAGTGTATTTTTATCAAAATCTTCGAATGCAGTTGCAATACCAAGTACAGTGACATTTCTGTCGTTATACTTTCTATAAATCTCTATTGCCTCTGGTATGCCGTACATAAAACAACCAGGACAATTTACCTGGAATACTTCGACGAGGATCACATTATTAATCTCTTTGTCAATATTGGTTGGATTGCCCTGAATCCATTCAGATATCTTTAGATTTGGTGCTTTATTGCCAATCCTGACAGCCATACGTAAAAAAATGGCCAATCATTATTTAAACCCATGCTACAGAAAATATATTCTAAAAAATGAAGGAAAATTATGGAGATGTTCTTTTATCTGCTCCTTCTTTAACGATTGACGCATACTTGTCTATTTCATCTTCTTCTACCTTTCGCATTATTTTCGTATTATTATCGATAATCGCCATTTTTACGTGCCTCGTGCCAGTCTTATCTTCACTTACAAGATAGATTGACTCTATTGCTAGTGCACCAGCCTCTTCCATAGATATATTATTTTTATAACCCTTTTCTAAGAATTCCGTCACTTGATCGCTTCCTGCACCTATTGCCACCGCGTCATATCCAATATAAGTACCGCTTGGATCAGTTAGATAAAGAGAGGCTCCATTTTTATCAACACCTGCAAGAATCAAGGCAACGCCAAAGGGTCTAACACCTGCGTATTGAGTAAATTGCTGAGCCATATCTGCAATATTTTTTGCTACTCCCTCGACATCTACTGGCTCATCATAGATTAGTCTATTACTCTGTGCAAAAAACCTTGCATGGTCAACCTGTGTTCTAGCATCAGGAATATATCCTGCTGCGGCGACTCCAATATGATCATCGACTTGGAAAATTTTTTGTGTAACATTTGATATCTGCAACTTTCTAGCTTTTTCTTCAACTGCTAGAATAACGCCATCTCTACTTTTTATTCCAATAGCTAATGTCCCTCTTCTGACGGTTTCGATGGCATATTCAACCTGATATAATCTCCCGTCAGGTGAGAAAACAGTAATAGCTCGGTCATATCCTGCTGCTGCTGGTAACAATTCATTTTTAACTACTTTGTAACGTTTAATTTAAATTTACCTTATGTTTTTTCGCCGCTAGGTTTAATTCTAGCAACCAGCTGATAGCCAATTGCCATGGTCGAGGACGAAGTTATTTTCTATGGACATCCAAATGTCCAATCTCTTCATCCTCGTGCCTTAGAAATTACAAAGAATACAGAACTTACATTAAGAGGAGACTGTATAATTGGCGTGGGGGCAAATAAAGCTTGTAAAGATTTAGATCCAGCCTTGCAAAGGCTATTGAAGAATGACAATTCGGTTGTAAGACTTTCAATAGTTGCTGGCAATCGATCATGTAGACTTAACGGATTTGGAAGCAGCAGACTTCTACTATTAAACTCTCAAGATATAGTGATTAGAAAAACTAATTTTGCTTGTCCAAGAACACTTTGTCTGAATACCGATAAAGCTTCTTTAGATGTGCCTAGAGAAATAGTACGATTGTTACAGAATTCCAAGACAAGGGCTATTTTAAATATAATTATTGAATAATAGCAGAGAGATTGTATATTTAAGTATGTCCACAGTATGAAAAGCAATTCAAATAATCCTTGATGTTTATAGTCTAAATGATCTGTAGATTTTGATAGATTAGTGTAAGATCAGAGTCTTTCAATACATATGCGCTTTCAAAAGCCGTCGCACTTCCTGACCATTTTCTTGCTACATATTACAATTTTTTTCCGCTAATTTTTTCATAAGCAAAAATATATCTTTTGCTTAACTCTATTGCAATTTCTTTTGGGATTAGAGGAGGAGGGGGTTTTTCTCCTTTTTTTGAATATTCAGCTACAGTTTCTTTAAAACCAATTTTTACAAGCCAATCCCGTAACAATTGCTTATCATAGCTTTCTTGGCTTTTTCCAGGTGTATAATCACATCTTAGCCAAAGTCGATATTCATCGGGGCCAAGAGAATCGCCTAATAAGATTTCCCCAGTTCTTAGATCTCGACCGAATTCAAATTTAACATCTGCGATAATAAATCCAGTCTTTTCAACAATTGAGCTCATTTTTTTATACAACATGAGTGAGGTTTCTTTTACATATTCATAATCTTCTTTTGACAATAGACCAGAAGATAGTATTTCTTCTTTTGTTTTAGGGATATCATGTTCTTCAGATTTTGTTGTCGGATCAAATATAGGCTCCGGTAATTTTGCAGCCTTTATTGGCACAAAAGAAGTTGAAAGAAGATCGTGCACAATCCCCTTATGATATCGTTCTTCCAGAGTTCCGTAAAAGTAACCCCGTACGACACACTCTAAGGGGATCATCTTCATTCTTTTAACCTCCATTTTGTCACTATTGTGAATCCCGACCATATGATTTTTTGTATCGAGAGAGTCGAACCAGAATTTTGCAAATTTACAAAGGACTTCACCTTTTCTCGGGATAGAATCAACCATCTTTATATCAAACGCAGATACACGATCAGAGAAATGAAATAAAATATTGCCATTATCTAATATGTACAAATCTTTTACTTTGCCTTTACGAAACATCCTCATTTAAATTTCCTAATTGGCTGTCAAATAAAATGTCATCGTTGAAATTCTTTTTCTCTCTATTGTCGGCTCTGTTAACTTGGCGATAAATCTATTGCTGGATGAATCCTACTTCTTCTTTTATGCATATATTTAAAAGAAACAGAACGTCTGCAAAGTATGTTTGCTATGGGTTATACTTATATTTTTTAGGATTATCTTTTAGAAA
>DASQRW010000100.1:0-7056 GCA_035642715.1 Nitrososphaeraceae archaeon
TCTGATGGGTATACGAGTTTTCAAGAGAAAGGATAACAACATTTTTTTTCGATCTTATTTTATTATTCCTAGGAGTTAAATTTTCAGAACGTACTTAGAAAAAAGTATGAATTTCCTCCAATCATCCAACACATATCGAAAATATAAACTAGACAAAAAAAGAAGATCCAGACTTACTTGAATTGGCAAAGATTGTAAGATGGGAGCCGATCGGCCAAAATACCGCTCTGCTCTTAATCCACACAATCGTCAGGTTTATTTGTAATAGCTATAGACCTTAAGATTAACAGTTCAAATAGTCACACTATTATTTGAGTATAATGCAATTAAATAGACAAATTGAAATAGTTCAGTGAATGTTCCTACTCTAACTCTGCCTTTATTCTATTTACCAAATAATCTATTGTAACAGGCTTTTTTATAAAACATCCCACACTTAATGTTGGATGCACTTCTCTTAATGCTTCTATGTTTGTTTCTCCTCTGCAGTAATAAAGCAAATCTTAACATTAACATCAAATTTTAATATCTGTGTGCATAATTCAAAACCATTCATTTTTGGCATATTGATGTCAATTAGTAGTAGATCATAAAAGTTTGGCTTGAAGTTTGATAGTGCTTCTAACGGATCATTATATGAGTATACTTCAAATCCTTTGTCTTCCAAACCTATACTGAAGACTGTGGCAACATCAGGATCATCATCTACAATTAGGATTATTTTGGAAAATGGTTTTTCTTTAATAGTGATATCAGTAGTTTCATTCTGTGAAGTAGAGTTGGTAAGTGGATAATGAGGATTACCAATATTATTAGTGATTGTATTGTACAAAGTGAGATTAACTAACTAGTTGTTATCAGGTTTGTCGATTTCGTTAACTTTAAGTGTTTCATCTCTATGTGAGTTGAAGTTGTCGTTATAATGCCTATCATCATCATTCAATACATTACCTTTCGTCGTATTACTAGTTTACTAAGTACCTCTTACGATAAATCATAACATATAATTGTCTTTTCTTTTTGTTCCTTTATTCCTGTTCCTGATTGTTTTCCTTTTCTCTATGCGACGGCATGAGAGCTTTTTGATGTGATTATTTATATAAATAAAATCTCTATGATTTATCCTTTGCTGTATTATTACCTAGTAAGTATTTGCTACTTGCTGCTACTGCTATTACCGCTTTGTCTGGTAGAACCACAGCGCTTGTCTAAAAGCATCCAGTTGATCATCATATGGCACAATATCCTTTTGAAGTGCTAAATTTGAAATAATCTCACTTTATCCAGTTTTAATTTACACCCTCACACAGACACACCAGTGTTTACTCTTTGATATTATGTATAAATATACTTTAGAATCTGAATTAAATAATATATTTGATGCATATTTTATTTATTTATACAATAATATGGACTATACCTCTCAGAATTATTATCAACAGTCCTTATAAAATATATTGACTCGGATGATTGTGAGATGTATAATGATAATAATCTGTTGTTCAAAATAGCATTTACCATAATAGGAGTATGGCTACTAACTTTATCGGTAGGACAAGGATGGAATAACGCATATAGTCAAACCATTGAAACAAATGTTATTTCTAATGCTGAATCTGTATTCAAGTCAGAGTCAATGACATTACCTAGCTCATTACTAGCAGCAGAAAATGCGATCGTAATGGTGTTTATACCAAATGAAGCACATGAGAGTCTGGAAGATGAAAGACATAAGCTGATTACAGATCATAATCCTTACTTTATTCCAACTAATCTAATAATTCCACATGGAACTGCTATATCGTTTATTAATGCTGATGCTCCATGGGATACACCTAATCCACATACCATTTACATAAAAGATAGTAGTGGAGATACTGTTTATTCTACTGAAGTTTTGCAATATACAAACAGTTCAGAACCAAAAATCCTAGATGTTGGAAAATATACTATGATAGATAGTGAGAATGAATTTATGAAAGGAACCATAACAGTAACAACGGCTCAAAAGTCTATTGTCAGTAGTAGCAATAGTCTTATAGTGGGCGGATTTTACACACCAACTAATCAAGTAGAGAATAAGGAAGATAATGATGGAGTATTTCATCCAGGCTGGCTGAATTATTATAACGAAGAGTTTCCGAAAAATGGATTTAACATATTAAGTGAATATAATTTCCACTATGCTATTTGTGATTACTGTCCAGCTGGATATTGGCCTGACAATAAAGCAGGTGATCATACATTGATAATTTATAGCACTGATCAACCATTTTCAGTTGCAGTTGATAAATTAGAAAAAATGATAAAAGATAATGTATACATCTAATAATTCTTTGTTATGGTGTATGTATGTTTTAAATGGTAAATGTTGCAATAATTTGATTTTATGTCCTTAGGTTTGGTCATTCCCACTTCTGCGAAATTACCTTCATTACCATCACCATCAGATTCAAAATCGCCTGTCACTGCATCTCCACCTCTCCTCCCTCTCTCTACCAGCTTCTGCAGATTCCAATGGTAACGCCATTAAGACTATCGATGCTGCCAAAATAGTTGCCAACATAATGGCTGCAATTGCTGTTTTTTTTGATTTGTTGGAAACTTATAGTAGGTCATACTACATACAAGTTATTTATAATATACTTTTACTTTAGGGAAATGAGATCAATTTTGCTCTAGAAATCAACAAAAATATTTCAGAGCAAGAACCGTGCGATTTTCTTGCACCGTGCAATTTTCCTGTGCGATTTTCCTATGTTCATCCTATTTTTCTGATGGTCATATTCTTGTCGATAAAGAGCTTTAATAAAACTAAAAGCTACGTTGACAATTGGGAAATAGTGTTATCTTTTTATCTTTACTTCCATCATCAACAGCAATTTTAATAGTTATATTCTCTATTGATTATTGTTGTTGATTCAAATATATATGAAGAAAAACGCTATGCATGCTACGAGTCAAGTCTGAATAAAAAATTATATATATATATTTATTATTACAAGTGCTTAAAACCTTGCTTTAGAGCTAATCCAACTACTAACGATTCTCTCTTTTATCTACCACATATCCATAAATCCTGCACCACCAACAATTATTTCCCCAAAATAATCCCCCTATAAACCCCCCTATAACAATAGAGATAATTAAAAAGTTAACAAATAGACAATTAGATATAATATATATGTCTACTAAAACAAAAAAAGGAGCATTTTCAAAAATATTGGTTGCAATAGATGGTTCAGAATCATCTCTAAATGCAACAGATTACGCAATAGAAATGGCAAAGAAAGATGGCGCTCAAGTAATAGCATTGACTGTCAATCGTATTCCATTGTCTTCATACGGCCTGACAACTCCTCAAGGTGAATTAAAGCAGCCAAAAGAGAGAGAAGAGCTGCTTGAATCCAAGCAATGGTTTGATAAGCTTAAACAAAATGCAAACCAAAACAATATACAATTAAAAACAGAGGTTATTAGCAGTCAGATGTCTGTTGAAGGAACAATAGTAGAATATGCAGAATCTGAAGGTATTGATTTGATAATAATAGGAACAAAAGGAAGTTCAGGTCTCAAAAAAATGTTGCTTGGAAGTGTTGCATCAGGAGTAGTTAGTTATGCAACATGTCCTGTAATGGTAGTAAAGTAGTTAGGATATACACACCTATTATCTTTTCTTCTTCTTATCCTTCACTATATTCAATTAGTTAAAGTATGCTCATTTAATGGTTCTTTATTCTGCCTTTTCTTGATTATTGGATTTTTGTCCTTATCTCTTCTTTCAGTATACCATAAAACTCCAAGAACTCCCAGTGTTCCCGCAAGAACTCCCAGGCTGACTCCAAGACATTCTGATGTCATGATTTATGTAAATATATATAGAAACACTAATTCTTTAAGTTTATGGCAAAATGACAGACAATTATGGGCTATCCTGAACATTACAAAAATACTCGTATTAGAAAAAGTACTGGTATGGATCTACATCTGTGCCACTGTTAAGACTTGTTTTTAATGCTAATATTGGCAACACTCTTGGAAAAGGTGAAGGAGGAGGAGGAGGAGAAGAGAAAGGACAAGAAGAAGAAGGAGAAGAAGCACTAGTAGAATAACTAATATATCATAACTATAAGTCTCGTCCAAAGAGCCATTTTGTTTTAATTTTGAGTTAGTGGCATTAATGTTGAATTAAAATATATACATATAAAGCATTAATTAATATTTATTCAATGAATACTGATACACATTCAGCATCAGATATACGAAAAATCTTAGAGCAAAAAAATATTGCAGTAGTAGGAATGTCAAAAAATGAGGGAAAGCCTGCTCACTTTGTGCCCAAGTATCTTATTGAACATGGATATAACGTTATTCCAGTAAATCCAACCATAACAGAAGTGCTTGGAAGAAAATCATATCCATCCATAGCAGATATACCTGATAATGTAGATGTAGTTGATGTTTTTAGAAGATCAGAAGATGTACCACCTGTAGTAAATGATGCTATCAACAAAAAGGGAATAAAAGTAATTTGGATGCAATCAGGTATATACAATGAAGAAGCAGAGAGGAAAGCAAAAGAAAATGGCATAGATGTTGTTTTCAATAGATGCATGATGGTAGAGCATAATCGGCTCTTTGATTAATAATAACAAACATATTCTTATCTGCATAGGGAGATCTTGAAGATCTTCAAAAAGTTTGATTTATAGTATTTGAATTGTTGTTATTGTTTCTTCATTTTTATGTGAGTTGTTTTTGTTGTCGTCGTAGTCGTCGTGGGTTAATTTATTTCCTATCTAATAATATAAATTCTTACCAACTATTAAATGCGTTAGAGGACACAGATTATTAGAAAGATAACACAATATGTCTCGAAATAATACTGAACTTAACTCCAAACTTGTAGAATATTTTGACGAAGCGCTAGCGATTGAAAATGCTGCAATAGATAGAATACAATCAAGAATAGAAGAATGTCCGATACAGCAAGGAAAACAGAGATTGCAGCAGCATCTGGAGGAAACTAGAGGACAGCAAAACAGATTAAGAGAATTAATAACTAAATATGGTGGAAATCCTACCGAGTCTAAAGCAGATTTATCGACTCCAAAACCTCCTACTACTCAGCTGATGAAAAAAACATTAAAAGACACAGTAAAATCTGTTACTGGCAAAGCCGATAATCCTTTACCTGAAGAGATGGAATTGATAAGAACCAAAGAAGATGCAATACTTGAACATGCAGAGATAATAGGCTATAAAATGCTAATACAGTTATCTCAGAGAGCAAATGCTCAGGATGCAATTCCTATATTGTTGAAACAAAACCTCCAAGAAGAAGAATCTATGGCTAGTTGGATTATGGATAATACACCTATGACGCTTGATCAGCTATGGCCAAAGATTCAATCTGCAGTTACAAGTAGTAGTAAGTAAATAATATACAGAAAAAATTTACGCTGAATAGAAAGAAAGAGAGATTGGCAAGAGATTTACGTCAATAGGCCATTGTTAGCTATCTAATGGTGGACATACTTCTATTCATTACCATATTATCATTATTATTTCAGTTTGATTATCATATATATAGCAGATACATATAATTGAAATAGTAAGGCTTATGACGTAATTAAAGTTACGAGATATCTATCTTATTTTAATAATTTCTTAAATTCTGGCGTTACCTTTGCTGTCAAATGATGAAAGACGGAGAGTCGTTCCAAGATTTGGAGATACTACACAGAATTCCATATATGTATTCACAGGCAGGACAGTTCTGTTTGGTTTTGCAAATGCAATGAAGCCATCTCTTCTGTCCGTTGGCGAATGTCATATCCCCAATTGCAGAATCTCATTTTCTGTAGAATATTTCTTGGTTGCTGAAACTTTCTTTGGCTGTCTTTTCTAATATTGTTGTACAATTAAGTATATTTCTACCCTTGAAAGTCATTAATAGATAATAATAAGAAAGATTTGCTATAGATTTGCCGTAACTTCAGACAATAATTCTTGCGTCTTTATCAGAGATTCGTATACTACAGCGCAATGCTACTTATATATATCTAATTTTTTGCTTTAGTTTGATTTAGGGCTTTCTAAAATCGAATATCTAATATTGCATTATAGATACATAGACTATATGCCTATGAAAACTCAATATACTAGCGTTGATGAAGGAGAAAAGCAAAAGCCACCATTAAATCTTAATGATATAGCACCACGCTGGGCCAAAAGACTAGAACAAAACAAGCTACCATTTCCTTTATCCCTAACATGGTTAAAGTGGTATTTTGAACTTGATTCTCCTTCTAAATGTATAGTGGGAGAAGCACATGGTTATTCAGCATTATATGAAAAAAGTTGTAAAGAATGTGATATACTTGGTTGGCAATTCGGAAACTCTTTTTTGATGCATTCACGATTATCATTAGAAAGGGATGTCAAGATATTTGTTGATCATTGGAATAAAAGACATAATAAATACACATAAAGACAGACAGGCATAGGAGGAGATGCTACAGGAAATCAAAGACTTAGGGACTTTGAATTAATCAATTTGAAAATAAATAAATAAATAAATAATTGAAATTGATGATTTACCATCATTATTTCTTATCAAATTTAAATTGTTGTCCATTAAGTTGATTTAATGCACTCGATCTTAGAAATGAACAAGCACTAAGATCCTCTCTTTTAGTTAAATGATAAATCGTTAAAAGGAACTTTCTAACAGCCTTCAGCTGCTGCTGTTGTTGTTGTTCACTATACAAATATCCACTCATCAAACAACAAATCAGAATGAAGTAGAGGATCACTTCAAGGTCTTTCTATGAAAGAAGAAGAAAAAAATGACTCTAGATGGAATATGATATTTTTATCGAACTTATGATTATACAGACATCTAGAGAAAAATTGTTATGATTGAATAACTTGAAGTAGGTTTAAATAATCTTAATTTTTTATGACCAGAACACAGAAATTCTCTTAGGATGCATGCGTAGATTGGTATAGATAAGGAGGATAGTTAAGGTGACCAAAATGGTATATTTAATG
>DASQRW010000101.1:0-6231 GCA_035642715.1 Nitrososphaeraceae archaeon
CCTCCCATAGTAGCTGCAGTTGATCCGAAATTTTCAACGATATTCACCATTCTAAATGCAGCTCCTTAGGAGTTTAGTTGTCAGCAATATGCAAAGAGTAGTTTCATATCTCAGTAGTAGTACAATTCCTGTATATGATAACATTAACAGATATGAGCATCCAGGTATAGAATGAAAACCTGTAATAGCATATTTCCTGTATGCTGGATATCGTATATCTATTTGCTTACTAAAGGCTTCAAATTGTCTTTGCATATATAATGTATTTCTCTACAAAAGCTATAGCTTTTGTAGTAGACTTTTCTATTCAATATTAACTAGATTATAGCCAATTATAATACAGATGAAAATAGATCAAATCCTTTCATATTCCATAATTCAAATCATGTATGATTAAAATATAACCAGCTCATATAATCAAATTGAGTTGAGCAAAAGAAACAATGACATTTCTGACTAATGTGTTTACTTCAACGAGCTAATGTTAAGAGAAAAGGACGTAGCTATGTGATGCAGTTAAAGATAAACCAATCATTATAGATATATTTTAATTACTTTCTCAAAACATATACTTTACATTACCGTCTGCCCTTGGAATTGAGGAGACTCTTCAATGATTAAGTTCTTGCTCTTATAAAAGAGTAGGTTTTATCACTTTGTTATTTCAAATGAATCAATCATCTTCTGTACAATCTGCAAATCATTTTCGTAGTCTTCTTCTTTTGCAACATATGTAATGATATATGCTTTGTCATCTTTTATTGTCCAGACTTGCATTGTCTTTAGTCCTGCTACATTAGTAAATACTATTTTATATCCTGGTATATCTGCAAGTGTAGTTGTATTTGACTCAAGAAGATTTTCTTCTGCGGGATTAATTTGAGTATTTGTATATTCTTCCAATGTCATATTGTGAAAAGGATTGTGAAAAGGTAGATTCTTCACTTGTACCTTAAGGTTCTTTGCTAGTGATGTATCGCTAAGAGGGTAGAAATCAATATCAGCAGAATCTTGTAGAAAAGACAGATCTAATCTTCCCCAATCTGAAGGATATTGAATCTGTATTCCATAAGTGGGATTTTCATATATTCTGAAAGTATCACTTGTTTGTGCTATTGTTATTGTTTGATGTTGGTTTGTAAGTAAGATTGACAATAATAATGAAGTTATCAGGATTATTAGCAAACTAAACAGAAGACCAACTTTCTTCCCGCAAGAATTACAAAGTTTGATCATTATGTTATATTATAAGCATATCTTCCTATAAAGCTCCTGTTAAGCTCTTCTTGTCCAACCATATATTATATAATCATTAATAAGAATTTATTCATAATTCAAGAAACATGGCTTTGACTATACACACGCTCTCAGCTTCGTCTGGAAATGGTTGACCCTTAGCATTGATTACATCAAAATACTTGTAACAATCATTTAGCATATTATTGAACGATTCTCTATTCTCTTTTGAAGATAGGCTACTTACAAAACACTTCCATGATTCAATTTCTTTGGTAAGGATATCTTCCTTTGGAAATAAACTCGTATAATCAATCAAAAGCTCTTTACTATTACTTTTAAGAGGTAAAACACCTATTAGACAGGGAGAGTAGTAATATCTCCTAAATGGCCAGATAATTATTGATGAGAATATATTCAATTAACAGGAGGTATTTCTAGGCCTAATTATCGTGTCAATTCTGTTCTGAATCAGACCGAAAGGTGAGATGAAGAAACTCCTTATGGAATAAAGAACCTAAATATAACTGAATACTCTGTAATATCAAAATTGGGAATGATCTTAGCTGTATTCTTCATTACTTGTACAATTATATGACTCAGAAATATGGACCATTTCCTACCCAACTCATGATGAAGTACAATAATATAGTCTCTTCCCTCTGTTTCTATCTCATATCTGGCAAGCCCTGCATACCTACAGAATAATGCGAGTTGATCTAGAAAAGTATCAGGATTCATTCTCTTGAACCAAAACATCATATATTCTTCAGCATGTCTCGACCCAAATGCTTCTGCTAGCTGTCTGATCTTTTCATCATCTATTGAATCGATCATTAATTTTAGAACTTCTCGTGGTAAAGAAATAAAACCAATCTTCTCTGTGTATCTATCCCATTCTGCATATCTTGTTATTATTGAGGTAACCAATGAATTAATGGAAATTCTTTTGTCTTCAGAGTCTTTTTCAAGAAGATCATCTAGGTATTCTGATAAGCGGACAGTTCTAGTAGTAGTAGCCTTTTGTCTTTTCTTTCTATTATTTACCATAAGCCGGAACACAATGTACCACATTCTAATATTTTTGTTGTTTTGTGGACGTTCTGAATATATGATTCGAATGTTTCTAGTTTAATATGAAACAAGATATCAAAAAGATAACTGGATTATTATTAGTAGAACTGGGCTTGGTATTTGCACTGGTTGGGAACAATAATAGTAACATGCTATTTGCACAAGATCAAGTTACAACAACAACCTTCTCTGGTAAGGGGATGATACTTCCTTTAACTGTTATAAATCCAAAAACAGATGAATATATATTATCAGGTAATTGGAATATGGATGTTAACGAGGGAAGAGTAACAAACTTTACAGCAGACATGCAAGTCGAACTTTACGACGGATCGAACCCTCATTCTCATCAATTTATGAACTTCAGGCAAGCTGCTAATGAGGTGTTTGAACTTGATGCAGACAACAGTGGAGAGATCAGTGGCACTATGGATCTTGGATTAAATAATAATATTGTGCATCGTAATGTAGGTACAAATATCACAATTGACAGAGGCGTAGTAATGTCTGTTATGCCAGATATAGTAGATATAGGGATACAGCCGACGATATATGGATTAATTGATTCACAAAGCAAGTCTCTGTCATACTGATTTTGTTATTTCTTTGTTGGTTGGCTGATAGTGAAGTATAACCAGACCTGAATTATGTAATTTTATGTTATATAATATTTAACTAATACTTATGGATTTAAGTATGTTTCATTAATGTCAGGACGACAGCAACATCAACAATCTTTTAATGATAGCAATACTGCTTCGATACTTGAAGAAGCGAAAAGCTCTTCAATGAGTTAACAACAAAACTAATAAATGAGGTTAACTGCAACAGCCGCAGCTGTTGGGGCATTATTGTTACCATCAATAGTTAACGTGCAGAAGTTAATCCATAAGAATGATAATGCATATATTGAAAATAAAGAAAGGTGAAATTAATAGTTGGAAATAGAATTAGAGACCCATTCTTATTCGATATTTTGAAGGATTACGAGGAGAGTCTTTTCCAATGGAATTGGCAAACTTTTCGTTGTCAGAAGAGCCAAGCAGTTTGATAACATCATCCTGGATGTGAGTTGAATATGTTTCTGAAAATACTACGTCTTTGTCATGTTTTTTTATCAATAAGCTACCATGAATAATGTTAGGATATATTGCGCTGTTATTAGGAATGTCATTGTTCTCTGGCTGGCGAATTTGATTCTGAAGGCCACCAAGCCCACCAAGCTGACTGGTTACACTTACTACGAGATCATTGTCGTCATGAAAACCATCTCTGTCAAGATTAAAATCTAGGTTATCTGTAATAAATTGGAAATCCCATTCTTGAGACTCATGGCTGTCATTAGCATTTGGCTTCCAACTACCTGCAATAGCGTACGATTTAACATTCGTTTGATATAAATGAGAATATGCATCACTACCGGGAATCAATGCTTCAACAGCACCTTCATCAATTGGGGAATGAAAAATATTACGATAAATAGTTCTTAATTTCTTTGGCTCATCTTTGCAAGTTAGAGCTGGAGTTATCTATATACCATCTGTGCAATACCAATCATCATGGTGCTTATGATGGACTAAAATTAGATAATTTGATATTACAGATTATGATTTGAATATCATCTAAATGTTTCTGCATAATCTTTTGCGAACTGAGAGAAGGATATTGGTTTCTTTCCTGTTACTTCTTCAACTGCAGAAAATACTTGTGATGCATATCCTTTTCTGAAATAGTCATACAGTTCTGAGATTGTATTGATGAGCCAATCATCCATACCAATCTCTTTCATTGCTGCTCTAGCCTCTTCTTCTGAAATATTTACATAACTTATTTTCTTGCCTGTTGCATTGGAAAGTATCTCAGCCATTTGATGATAAGATAGCGCTTCTGGTCCTGTAATCAGGTATATTTTATTATTATGTTTATTATTTCCATTCTCTGTAAGTGCTTTTACTGCGACGGCTGCGATATCACGGACATCAACAAGGCTTACTTTTGCATCCTCTAGCGGCAAATAGAAAGTATTATTACTCTTTATAGAAGGGCTATGGAAATTTATAAAATTCTGCATGAATTCATTTGGACGCAGAAAAGTATATGGAATTCCAGATTCTTCTATGATTTTTTCTGCTTGACTATGCAAGCGCATGATCCCGACATCTGCTTTGAAATCAGCTCCCATTATAGATTGTTTTACAATATGTCTAATTCCAGCCTTCTTTGCTTCAGAGACCAGATTAGACGTATGTTCAGCCGATTTGGGAGAGTCATGAGTAAGTAAGAAAAGCTTATCAGTATCTTTGAAAGCTGCTGCAAGAATTTCTGGTTTATTGTAGTCAATCTTTACAGCTTCAACCTTATTATCATCTCGTACTTTTTTTGCATTCTCGACTGAATGAATGGCTGCCTTAATATTGACATCTCTAGTAACACTGGAGAGCTGCTTTATAACTTCACTTCCAACATTACCAGTAGCACCTGTTACTAGAATTGTTTCAACCATATTCATCATGTTATTCTGGAATTATTTATCGTTGACTGTAGCAATAGTTCAAGTAATGGACAGTATCTCTCAATAATTGATTGAACTCATGAGTAGCGATGCATGCAATGGCAGCAATTCCACAGCTAAAGAACTTACCTACACCTACAACACGAAACGGACTCTGCATATGCACAATCTGTTAAAGACCCAAATTTGGCTGTAGAGTCATTTGTGGACAGGTTGAATTCACCCACAAGCGTGGCATTTTTGGATAATGAAAATATCTTTGTATTAGAGAAAGAAGGTTAGGTCAGATTATTGGCAAACAGGCAATTACAGCATCAACCAGTGTCACAGATACCGGTTGTTGCAGACCCATTCTATATATTTTTTTATGTATAACCTCTTACATCATATCTGTATTATGATGTTACAATAGCATTGTTCCTATTTGACAAACCGATTTCATACAAGTTGGGTAACAAGATTGTTATTTTCAAAGTCAAAGATCTTGAGTTATACCTAGCCCTCTCGGACCTTTTCTAACTTCCTAATTTCCTCCCTGATTAGGGAATGTCTGAAGCCTGTAGAGACCAGTACTTCCCGATTCAAGGATATTGTGACATACTTGATTCCCTGAACATTCTCCAGCGCGCGAGTCTTAGTTATCACTTCAGCCAATGAGCTTGCTCTGCAAAGCACATGTTTCATCGGTGATTTGAGAGTGTGATGTGTTTGGACCGACTCGCCCATTACTCTTCGTACCTCATCCATGCTGACTCTTCCAGCAACTACCAGTGGATATATCAGCGCGCCTGAATCTGTCAGCGCGCCAAGAAGAGGATCTGTACAGATCGATAAAGATTATGTCACCGAAGAGGTCATGGTAGCAAAAAGAAAAGATTGGGAGGTTGCTATTCTTAATATTAGTAATCTAAAAATAGCAAACATTCTTCAGTCACTTCTCTACTTCTAATAGTCTTTCTATTGTACCAAATATTGGTGTATTCCCAAAGTGATTATTGATCTTGGTTGGATCTACCCATATACTTACGGCATTGTTTTCCATCGCTTTTATGCTGACTGGGACATCAGGTACTGGTCCTTGTCTCATGGTTATAGTAGCAGTTCCATTAAATACTGTTGTCGAGTTATTTGGCATTGACATATCTGTAAGTGTAAAGTCATAGATTTCATGATGCTCTATTTGTCTCCTGATCTGATGAAAAGTGACTTAGATTTGCTCAAGAAATTGCAGATACAGATCTCATAGTTACATAAGATTTTTGTAAAAAAGACACTAGATCATATGTAATTGGACATGCGTACAAACCTTCCGTATAGGGATTTTTACTGTTTCCTAATCAAGTTGCCATTCTATTTCTATAGGTCACACTTATCTATTGTATATGATCATTGTAACAATAATCATTCCA
>DASQRW010000102.1:0-2897 GCA_035642715.1 Nitrososphaeraceae archaeon
TTTTATAGATGTTGAAAATATTCCTGAACATATGCGTAATCAGATAAAATATTTCTTTGAACACTATAAAGAACTAGAACAAGGAAAATATGTTAAAGTGGTAGGCATGGAGAATAATGAAGTTGCAAAGAAAAAGATTTCTGAGGCAATAGAAAGATACAAGCGGAATACACATGATATCCAAAGTAAAGTTTAATTAAATTTATAGCCAATAGCATAAAGTTGATAATACACATGCATGTAATGGAAGAGAACTAAAATTCAAACTCAGCCGACATAAAGTTTTTTTTAACGATCAGACAATAGATGGTTCAAGTCAGTCAAAATATATTATGATATTCAGCAGCCAAGATATTAGAAAAAGTACAGTAATAGAGTGGTTCAATCAAACTATATATGACAGGTATCTCTTTATCAAAGGATTAGATAATGAATTTGATGTTATCTAATGAGTAGCAGCAGCTGGACCGAGACTATCAATATTCATATTTTAGCTACAGCTCCTAAGTTTAGTTGTTATTATGCAAAGACTATTTTCATAACTCTCTGATAGTGCAATAGCCTGTATATGGTAACATTGACAGATATGAATACCCAGACTATGGAATGAAAACTAGTACTAGCGTATTTCATGCATACAGGATCTTCTATATCTATTTGCTTACCTGAGATTTTGACAATTTGTCTTTGTTGTAGCATGTTATCTATACTAACTAACATTATTTCGTAGACCTTAACAAATATTTTGTTATATCTAGATTGAACCTTCTAGTCCTATAGTATTCTGATATTGTATTTCTTAAATTGCCAAAATTATTATAATAATTAGATAGTATATGATATTTACCTTGTCTCCAGCATTCTTCTACTGCGTTCAGTTCAGGCGATCCCACAGTAAAGTACTCTAGTCTAATAGTATCTTTATTTGCATCAAGGTACTGTCTTGTAAACTTGGAGCAGTGTGGAGTTGCTCTATCAACAAACATGATAAATTTACCAAATTTAGTCTGTAAATGTTTTAGAAAGTCTACAAATATACTACTATCAAATCTAGCATATTGCTTGAATAGTTGTTTGCCATCTCTTGATAGTAGACAACCAAACACAATAGTTTTGTTGCGTGAACCAGTAACTGTTATTATAGGACGTTTGTCTTTAGAAATCCATTTCTTTTTCCTGATTACATAATCATATAGAAATATGGATTCATCCTGTGAAAGAATACTCCAGTCTTGGTCTAGATTGGCTAGAATCTGTTTTACTCTTTTTTGAATCTCTTCTTTTCTTTTGCAGATGCAGTATTTACAAATCTTTTTTGTGCTACTTTTGGTTTAAATCCCCACTTGTGTAACAGTCTGTATATGTGTACTTCATGATATCTTATACCAGTTTTCTTGTATATGAGATCCATCACCTGTCTAAAATCCCAACCTGTATTGCTATCTGCTAGTTCTTGTCTTATCTTTACCATTACTTCCTTTGGTACTGTTGATGGTCTACCACTTCTTGATTTATCTTTTAATCCATCTAATCCATATTCACAATATCTTTTATACCATTTGTAAGCCCATGCTCTACATCTTGATAGTTCTTTTGCTACATCTTCTATGTGTTGTTTGTCAGATATGATAAGTCTAACAAGTAGTATTCTTTCTTTTATAGCTGGATCAGATTCTTGTTTGTACGATTTATCTAATTTTGATCGCAATTATAATATGTATAGAATAGTATTTAGCTAAAAATGCATCTACGAAATTTAGTTAGTCAGTATATGAACTCTATATTTCTTCGAATAATTTACTAGGTTCATTAAGATAGTTTTTACAACATTCATCTGAGCAGAAGAATAAAACTCCCTTAACGGAGCTTGAATATCGAACTCCTTTAATTCGTTCATCAAACTGCTTTCCGCATGAATTACAAAGTTTGACCATTGCGTTACATTATAAAGCACATCTTCTTATAAAGCTCTTGTCTGGCCATATTATTATTGAGCATATTAAGAACAATTTATTCAGACTGCTTCACGAAGCATGCTTTTGACCATACTCACACTCAGCTATGATATACACATATCGTTATATTGCCATTCACATTAAAAGAAGCATAGAGGATATATCTTTATAATGGCAATACTGAGAGTTTACAAAAGAAATTCGACCTTCATGGACTTGGCTAATCTAGTGGAAGAAATTAGTAGAATGGGATTAGTTGACGCCCTGCAAAAATACTATAATAAACCTCTTGAAAAGGAAGCCAAGAGCATAGTAGCAGGACCTAGTTTCCTACAGTTCTTAAACAAATTATTTCAAATTCAAATATCAGCTGGAGACATCATACAATTTGAATCTGGAAACAACAGCAAATACTATATGCTCTCAGTGACCGGAACGTGGGATGAAATAATCAGATTACAATAACCCTATTGCATAAGAGGAAAAAAGATTGAATTAACGACAATAAGCAATACTAAAATATTTTGGATGTCACCTTGTCAAATTGACAAACAAGAATATATACACATACATACATATTTCTATATCTATCTATGGAATCTTATCAATAGATAAAGATGTAGTATGAGGTAAAATTATGTTCTCACGTAAAGACAGAGAAGATGGATGAAGTTTGCTTCTCCTTGGAATGTAGCTCCACCGAAGTATGCATTTCCTTGGAATGTAACTGCAGGGAAGTTTGCTTCTTCTTTGAAATTAGCTCCAAAGAAGTCTACTTTCCCAAATAAATGTGATCCAGAGAAATCTACAGGTTTAGTAAATTCCTTACTAATGCTTAAATCCGAAAGACTAAAGTCTGGAAGCTGAAAAACTATGCAGAGTAATGGTTTATTATTAGATATAGCATGGTTTACTTTATGCTTCAATCTATCCAGTACCTTC
>DASQRW010000103.1:0-19799 GCA_035642715.1 Nitrososphaeraceae archaeon
ATTCTTGAACCAAGAGAAGGAATTGGTGGGCATTGTCTACCAAAGGATACTAAAATGTTCTTGCAATCATCAAAGTCTATTAAAAGTAAGATACTACAAGCAGCAATTGAAGTAGATCAAGATTATCGACGATATAGAGAAGCTCGAGAAATGAAAGGAATATATCAAAATTCTCTCCTTCAGTCAATTTGATATATATTATCATAAGAGTAAATAAGAGTGACACAATAAGATAATGAGAAAAATTTTAGATTGAGTAGAATTTATTGTTAAGATATATCTTTTTCTTTATTTTTCTTGCCTAAATTAATGGTTTTTTTGAAATCATGTCAGTTAAATCTATGTTAAAGAAAGTTTTCAATATTCCTATATAGGTTTGGACAGGTGGTGGAATCTCTTCTTCACAGGCTACTCCCATATTCCACGCATTTATCCAAATTATCATACTCTGAAACATATTTACAAATCTATGATACTTGGCCGACACGACCTCTAATGCATCGATATATTTTTCAGCGAGTAGCCATGATGCAGTAAAATCAATGCATGGATTTCCATAGACTGCTTCAATTTGCTCTTTTATATTCTTGGCGTATTTGAATGGTTTTTGACAAACAAAAAATGGAAATTCCGTCTTTGTTGGGAGCATTAGGTCAGGAGGAGACCATGCTGTTATAACTCGAGCACCATTTTTTAATTCAGTTTCAAACTTCTTTATTATCTGTTGAATATAGTCAATATCTGTAAACCAAAATAGTATAACAGTAGCATCAGAAAAGGAAGTTTTACTAATATCTTCATTAATTATCTCTGCATTTTTCATTCTAATAATTTTTTTCCTTGCCTTATTTGCTAAGGTCTTTCTGATTTCTATGCCAACAGACCTTTTTACTTTGAACTCTTTAGCTGCAATTTTAACAGCATTATTATTTCCACATCCCAAATCAAAGAAAACATCGGTTTTACAGAGATCGGCAAGCCTAAATAATTTTCTTATTACATCATCAGGAATCGAAATGTCTTCACTTTTTACAAGGGATTGAGGCAGTGAAGATATAAACTCTTGAATATTCAATGCTATATTTTTTTTATTCCTTTAACGATTATAAAAATTAAAGCAAAGATAATAGCAACAACAGAATGATAAGGGAGGTATGATGCTAACATTATTCTATCTTAGACACAGTATAAGTACTAGGTAATGAGTGAAAATACAATACATGCAGAGATAAGCGTTATACCGATTGGGATAAGATCAGAAACGACAACTAGTATGAGTAAGGAGATTGCTGCTGCATTTGATGCCATTCAGAAGATAAAAGGTCTAAAGACCATGCTTACTCCTATGGGAACACAGATTGAATCAAGCAATTTTGCCAATATTCTACAAGCAATTGAAGTCGCTCATCAAGTCGTTCGAACAGCTGGTGCAAAACGAATAATGTCAACAATTAGAATAGACGAAAGATTAGACAGATCAATAAGCCTGGAGGAAAAGGTAGAATCGGTTATGGAAAAGATTGGTAAATGAGAATAAAGAAAAGGAAAAGAACAAAAGAGAAATTAGTATATACTACCCATACTTATGCTTACACATAAGCATAGATGATAAATGAGCATAACATTAATTCTCAACCAGTATAAAATACTCGAAATTTCAATCTGAATGATATGAAAATGGTCTATATGACGTCTACAAATATAGAGAAGATAGAGTTAAATTCCTATTGTCTTTCTATGACCGATATTCCAACTAGTATGTGTTATTATGCAGTTATTATTATTTACAAATAGTATTCTATATTTGGGGATATAAACTGCAAGTCATAATTGTCACTTCTTTTTTATTTCATAACGTCTAGTCATATTATAGTGTAGATTAATTTGGGTCAAGCAGACTGACTTTATTGTCCTTACAAAAAAACCAAAAGATATTATTATTACTGTATGCAAGAACAATTGAAGCAATGAAAATTGTTGCATTTTTGATATGAGATATCTGTTAGACCTACAATGCTAGGGGTAAGAAAAAATCAATAGATAAAATTCACTCTAATTGTCCTTTAGTAAGAATCAGAAATATTTAATCAAAGCTCTTATGTCCTCTAAATTGATTAGAATAATCTTATTTGCTGAATAGCCGTTTATGTTCTGCCATCATGCATCTATTATACACAACATCCATTCCATTTTCTTTCGCTTTTCTTTCTGCTTCTTCATTATATATGCCTTCTTGCATCCATATTACTTTGATCCCTTTTTTCTTCATAGCATCTATTACCACAACCGGTACATCTTCTGATTTTCTAAAAACATCAACTACATCTATATCTTCAGGCATATCTGCTATGGATGAGTATGATTTTCTTCCAAGCACTTCTGTTATGGTTGGATTTACTGGAATAACGTTATATCCATGTTCAATAAGATATTTGGGCACAAAGTGAGCAGGCTTTCCCTCATTTTTTGACATTCCTACTACTGCAATATTTTTTAAGTCATAGATTTTTCTCAATTCTGAATCAGAATGTAGATCTACTTTCATGTCAATAGTTATTTGTTATTTATTATATTTATAAATTCGAGCTTATTAGGTGTTAAATATTCACGTACAGATAATAACATTGCAATTATACCGTGAGTATGTTATTATGTCTTTCGTTGTTATTACAATTCCCTGCAATCATATAGATAATACTATTTGCGATTCACTAGATAAATTAGATAAACTATCTATAAGAATATATGATAATTCTTAGTTCAGGCATTACCTCTGTCCTATAAAACGCAGCCACTTGAATACAGTATGGCATTTTAGATTTTGTTAGCTGCTCGATTAATGTTCGTAAGAAATTGCTTGTATTATTGATGTTGTATGACAAACACCAATCATGACAGTTTATAGAAAAAATATGCTCAACCTTATACTAGGACCATATCTGATAAATGCTAGAACTTATTCTATCATGATGATTTTAATATAATAAAAGTTGGTTGAATAAGCGTAATTCAATAATGAAAGTATATCTAACTTTATTGTATAAAGATGCTCTTGAAAATTCAATAAAGAATGGTTATCTGCCAATGAAGTTTGAATACTTTGAATGAAAGAATAGGGACCAAGGAGTGATGTTAATAATAACCAACAATAATAATAACAAATTGAAGTAATAACAAATCTGGAGATTTTTTATGCCATTTTAGTTAACAAATGCTGCAATACATATATTGTCCTAATTCATTCTATCTTCTGTATGGAGATTCTACAAGATAGACATCTTGCCAAATATCTTTTTGAAAAATACACAACAAATCCAAAAAACTGGAATTTCATCATTTCCACTTCTTCTTTAAATGACGGGTTCTTCGATGCTACAGTTTCGAATACTGATGAGGTATGGCAACTCAAGATTGACTCAATTTATAAACCATTACCAATAGTAATTGGAACGAAAGTAGACTTAGATTCTACAAAGATAGAAAAAAGGATCAGTAGAAGTGCTTTGCCCTTTGGGTACAGAAAGCTTGAGCCACCTGTAATAATGAATATTTTAAGGAATCTGACTAAAGAACAACATATGAATGCTTTTAAAGAATCTGGTCCTAATGATTATCTTAATTCAATTCTCGGTTCGCTTGAAACTGTAACTCCAGTAAGCGGAAAGAATTATGTATATGGACCAGTTGTCTTTACTAAAGGAAATCCAGTAAATTCTAATAGGTATCAAAAACAAGTTGCCGAAAAGCTAGCCTTCAAATTGCGTGATAATTTGAGGAATAGATACTCAAGTTATGGATAGACAAAGAACGATTTTCATATATATTGTGGTCGATTAGTTCTTATGCGTCTAGGTATTAGGATGCCATAAAACTATAGATTGTTTTAGACTTCTTTTTCTGCCGCTCTAACGATAGCAAGGATGAAACGCTGTCCTTTCTGCTTATAGTAAGAAATAGAGTTAAGTTGTAACAAGTTAAGGCGATAGTCAACTTTCAACGCTTTTATTGCTGTTTTTAATAGGTCATTAATTACTTGATACATGCATGGAAGAAGAAGAACCAAATAGTTAAATAAGAATAGAAGTATTCTCTAAATTATAATTGATATTTATGATAATAGTTGTATTTTTAACAATTCTTTATATGTCTCAACATAATATATCCAGCATAATTTTATAGTTATATTATCTATGGAAATTGAAATAATGATCTTGACTATATGACTAGATGATAAAATCGCAAAAAGAAAAATAACAAAATGGAACTTCACAAATGAAAAATTAAGTCATAATGAGTGAGGATTTATGTCCATTTAAGGTAAAGCCACGAATAACTGGAATTTCGTTGCTTATCATTTATTTTAATTATTATGCATATTGTATAAATGCGAAAATGTATAGTCATTATCACCATATAAAATTGAGTTACATGACATCTACCAGGGAAAGCCAATAAAAAACAAGCAGGAAAAGTGGAGGTCCAATTATATGAGCAAATCTCAAACCTAAGTCTGAATATATTGCAATTGCTCTCTTAGTCTATTATCTTTCTCCTCAGTCGCAGGTTACATTGTTGGCTCCTCGATTAGTAGTGGGGATAATTTCTGAAAGAGGAAACATAAACCATATGATGATCTGAATACATAGATAAACAATAAGATTTAGATAATTAGAAAGACGAAGGAGGATCAGAAAATAACTTGATATCAATTATGAGAAACAGCTTCGACTTTTTTAAAACTGGTGCAGTATTCCTGATTACTATTGTGTCTTTTATATTCATTGGATATTTTGATTATGTTCATGCACAGCCGGTTATCAACGATCCCAGTCTAGTAGCAGAGATAGTTGTTGAGGAACTATCTTCTCCTACAAGTATGGCATTTATGGATAGTAATAACATTTTAGTTTTGGAAAAGACTGGCTCAGTGCGTCTTATTTCGAATGGTATTTTACAAGAGCAACCAGTGTTAAATATACCGGTTGATACAGAAAGTGAGCGTGGATTATTAGGAATTGCTACTCTAGAAGATTATAATACTGTATTCCTTTATTTTACTGAAAGCGATGAAACGTTAAGAAATAGAGTATATCGATATAACTGGAATGGAGAAACTCTTGTCAATCCTACTTTAATTTTAGATCTTCCTGCAATACCAGGCCCAAATCATGATGGAGGAAAATTAGTCATAGGACCTGATCAATATCTTTATGCAATAATAGGAGATCTGAATCATGATGGCAAGCTTCAGAACTTTCTAGATGGGCCAGAGCCCGATGATACTGGAGTCATATTCAAAGTAAATCCTAATGATGGTTCAGCAGCTCCCAACAATCCTTTTGTAAATAGTGGCGATAGTGTATTGAGTAGATATTATGCATATGGTATCAGAAATAGTTTCGGATTAGCAATAGATCCCCTTACAAATATGTTATGGGACACTGAAAATGGACCGGGTGAGTATGATGAAGTTAATCTGGTCAGACCAGGTTTTAATAGTGGATGGCAAACAGTTATGGGTCCTATTTCTAGAAGTGGCGAATCCGTAGATGATTTGGTAAGTTTCCAAGGATCGCAGTATATTGATCCTGTATTCAGCTGGCAAATTACACCTGCAGTTACAGACATAGAGTTTCTACATTCCCCAAAACTTGGAGATAAATATGCAAATAACATTTTCGTTAGCGACTACAACAATGGTAATATATACTATTTTGAAGTTAACGAAGACAGGACTGGGATAAAATTTGACGCGAGTCAAACAGGTCTAATTGATCTTGTAGCTGATAATGAAGAGGAATTATCTACAATTACTTTTGGATCTGGCTTTGGCAGTATAACGGATATAGCAACAGGTTCAGATGGTTTTTTTTATATCCTGTCGTTTGATGATGGGATAATTTATAGAATTGCCCCATCATCAAATAATCAAGTTGCAGCATCAGTAATCCCATAGGTAGTTATCTAGAAGGAGAAGGAGAAGGAGAAGGAAAAGAAGAATACCCAATGTTCTTGACTATGTGTCTCAAATGCCTTTATTATAGCAGCTTTGAAAGCATTTGTTACAGCAAACTTATATTTTTGCTCCTACAGCAATGCACAGCAATATACAGAGACAAGAATGATAGGACAAAGAAATTCAGTCATGGTAGTAACGAATGTTGCTAGAAGCACTATACATAATCATTCTGTTATTGCATTGTATAGATGATTAATGATAAATTGATTCTTCTACCTAAGAAATAGAAGGAGATCACTTCGATCATTATGATATTGAACACAACAGTATATTGCTAGAAAAGTGTGTGTAGATAATTATAATTAACATTGACAAATTATGCAATTCTGCCTGGTCATAAAGTTATAATATTGGTGATGCTGATGTCAGAGTAGTAGATAACACGTTGTAATAATACATCTTCTCTTAATACTTTATAGGGAAACCATAAAAAGAGAATTAATTTATTAATGATTTGTTGTGATAAACACAAAATGAAGAAAATAAGAATAACATCTCTTGCGATGATGACTGCTCGCATGATTTTACCAAGAAGAAGATAGGAGAAAGAGTTGTGATATCAAAAACGTATACTGCAGCTAATCATCTATTTTACTTTTAGACACAGTGTATGACTTTGGTGTCTAGAGAATTTGTGTTTGCATATTTTCAAAAAACTGTTGTCCAAGGCTATTTGTTTTCCCATTTTCCATGGAGTCTTATTGTTCTATCAGATGCTAATCTATCTTATACCGATACTAACTAATGCATCTCTAATCGGGTATTACTACGATTCCAGTTTAGTGTTAGCCGCAATAACTGTCAATAATAAACACATCAATTCTATCTATTGATGGCAAACAAAAACCAATTCTGTATTAATTTCTTGCCATAGCAATCCCAATACTATGGATAAATTTTTTGTTCCTAAGGTAACTCTAGGAGTACAATAGGTAGTGGATTCATATTTTGTGCCTACTATTAGTAAATTGATAAATGTCGTATTCCTTACTCTCTACTAGATTTTTGATTTTGAACAAGTATCCAATTCTTATTCCTGAAGATGACAGGAACATATGGTAACGTGCTTCTTCATCGTAGAATTTAATAACTATGATTGGAGGATCTGTGCTTGTCGTTGAGAGTTTGCTTTTTCAGTACTTTGATATTTTCTGTTTGTTTAGTGAAATAAAGAAGAATAATTTATGACAAGAATTATGTCAGAGCTCTTTTAATTCTTTTGGTGTTGATAAAGTAACTTAAATTTCAATCAATCAAAGGTGAGAAGCGCCTTCCTTGGAACATTTGACATACTAAAATAATCTTTTTTAAGGCAAGAATAAAAAATATACTTTAGCAGTTAACATATTCATAATCAATATATAAATGGAATTAGCCATTTACAGCTTATAGTTAATATTTGTAGGATGTTTTGATTATCTAACGCTATGACTGCCAGTACTGCCGGGACGAATCAGGTTTTACATATCGGATTTGATGATACTGACTCCTTGAAAGGAAGGTGTACTACCCAATTGGCATTTAAAATTACAGACTATTTGTTGAGAGAAAAAAAAGCAGACTTTCTTGATTATCCTCTGTTGATTAGATTAAACCCAAACATTCCCTGGAAAACGCGTGGTAACGGTGCTGTTTGTCTTAGAGTTAAGGCAAAAAATCATGATAAAATTATCGAAAACATAAAACAACTTGTAGAGGAAGGATCATCAATAGACTCAGGAGCAAATCCTGGTCTTGCATTTTATGATAGAGAACAGGTCCCACAAGCTATACAGGAATTTAGTAGGATTGCTATGTATGACATTTTAAGTAAACAAAAAGCAGAAAATCTGGCGAAAAAATATGGAATTCAGTATTTCACTTTTGGAAACGGTCGAGGTTTGATAGGCTCATTAGGTGCGATCGGTTGTTTGTTAAATGGCGACCATACATTTGAAGTGATAGCATACAGAAAATCAGAAAATTGTGGGACTCCCAGGCTAGTAGATGTCTCCAAAGTAATCGAGTATAGCAAACACACATTTCCTAACACTTTCAACAATTATGATCAATATCACAGACGCATATTAATTACTCCGCACGGACCAGACCCTGTTTTCTGTGGTATAAGAGGTGAAAATCCAGAAGTGGTTGTTTACTCATTAGAGAGGTTACGACCAGAGGAAAAATTGGATGGATACATGGTATTCCGATCGAACCAAGGAACAGATATGCATTTGAAAAATCAGTTAAATCTATCAAAGGTTAAAGCTCACATGGCAGGTCATATTCAATGCAATATAAAAACAAAACCTCTTACGATCCAAGGAGGGCATGTCTTGTTTATGGTTGAGGATTTTACTGGCATTATTTTTCCTACTGCAATATATGAGCCAACATGTTTAACAAACATTGCATCACAGTTGGAAATAGGTGATTTAGTTAAAATAGGATGTGGAGTCAGGAAAGCAACATCTCAACATGCAAAAATTTTGAATGTAGAGTATCTTTCTATCTTGAAACTTGTTCAAACTTATGATATATCCAATCCTTTATGTAAGGATTGTGGAAAGCGAATGAAATCAGAGGGAAAGAATAAAGGATTTCAATGTAATAGATGTGGATATAAAGACAGTGATGCAAAGAAAGTTTATGTAGCAAGAGATAGAAACATTGAAATTGGACTTTACCTTCCAGCTCCAAAATCACATAGACATTTAACCAAGCCTATCAATAGGTATGGAATGGAGAAGAAATCACCAACTATTAACTCAGAATCAAAATTATTTGTTAAGTGGTTTTCTTTTGCCACATAATAGAACCAGAATGTTCTGTACTCTAATTATATATATAAAATCGATATCATTAGTAATGTTTTATATGTACCTTCCTTTGAAAGCAATATATAAGAAGTCATTATCTGACCGGGTCGATTGAGTTGCATAGGAATATTCGACCTTAAGGAACCAGAGGCATCAGAATTTCTTCAATTACTAAAAATGGCTCTGGACAGTTGGATATGTGAATAAGATTATAATCTTAATCCCAAAAAACAATGTAAATTTGTTGAGAAACCATATATACTAATTTAGCTTGAAGTGTCTAAAGACATTAAACATATCGATCACGCGCTATTTGACTAAATATTCTGCCTGAAGACAGGCATATGAGAAGATGATAATATACAAAAAGTAGCTTATTTCCCTTACAAAAAGAATAAGAAATATCAATGTATTATCAAAAATCTTCCGTCGACGAAAGTGGACAGACGAAAATTAGAGAAATTATATAGTGTTAAAAGAAAGCATCAGAAAGATTTTGGAATCTATTGTGAAATAAAACCCAAATACATAGTGTATTTTAAAAGTAATAGCGGGGGGTTGATTTGAACATACGGCCATTTGCTTTCGGCAAAGATGGAAACCGCTCTGCGGGTTATGAGCCCGCCGGGATTACTTAGCCTCTCTCTTTTTTAAGAGATAACTGGCTTCCCCACCCCGCTGACAGCATCTCTGCACAAGGGAAATATATCTCTGTCTCTTTATAGAAATTTGAAGGATATGGTTAGTTTAGTAAAATCAATGGCAAGATGTATACACTGAACTGTAACTCTCATAACTCCCAACAAGTATCTCCGGATCCTTCTATTCATTTCTAATATGTCAAATATGAAGATTTGTGATGTATGAGCTAAAGAGTGTAAAAATATCATGATAGGCAATACTGCAAATACTGCATACGATGTAGATATGCTGGTGAATGTCATAAAATGGGTAGTTAAGTATCATCATAATGCATCTTTTTCTTTAATGAATATAACATTACAAATTATTGAAAATAGTAAACCTAAAATAATGTCGCTGTTAAGATAGCAAAAAATAGGCATTGACAATCAAGGATTTAGAATAAAAATACTAAACAACAATCAGGTAATACAACAACAAACCAGAATTTTTGAAAAGTTGCAAAAACCTCAATTTTTAGTTAAAATGTGGATAAAGCATCAAAAACGATATAACAGAGGACGTTAGACCTTGGACTAAGTCATTATTGCAAACAGATAGATAGTGTTGTTTCTTATTTTATTATTCACCGATTGAAGTCTCTTCATCAAAGTGAACTCTTTGATAGTGGATATCAGCCTCATTTTTTGTAAGGAATTCCTTTGCACAGACTTTACATCGGAATGTACCTGATTCATAATCTGACATTTATTATATCCTTAGTTGTTAGAATATTAATGATATTTGTTATTAAGAATATGTAAATGTCTTCATATAATTTCCTCATATTTTCTCGCTGGTCAGTAATATC
Organism: Nitrososphaeraceae archaeon; assembly: GCA_035642715.1. GTDB lineage: Archaea > Thermoproteota > Nitrososphaeria > Nitrososphaerales > Nitrososphaeraceae > JAJNBK01. Next base: position 10,313 of record DASQRW010000103.1, read on the forward strand.
ATCTGATGACATTGGATATAGAAGCACAACATATCTTTTTTAATTTTGCATTGACACATTTACAAGGGAAGATGCTACTATATGATATAATTCATTCCCATCCAATTTCTAATTGTAGAATTAACAATATAAATTTTATACAATTTCTCTTATATTAATTCCATCACTGTGTTAAGAATGCATAAGAGGAAACCGATAATAAAAGCAGGAAGACCAGAAGACAATATAACTATCGAACTTTACAAACAGAACATATTTGATTTCATCAAATTACTCAATCTTTTTGACCTCTTACATTTAGAGTATCTCGATCATCTTTTACTGTCTGCTATCATAGTCATTCTGGGAGCAAAGGTGCAGTCAGCAGTTTCAAATTCTATGACTCCTTCATGGTTATATTTTGAACATATATATAGCATCATAGAATTAATGTGTATTAACGAGATTAAAAAGTAAGACAAATTAGACTATAAGTTATATTTTTGTTTATAAATTAGTATCTATAATACTATAGCATCACTATACAATACATTGATGATATCCAGATTAGATTTCCCGATCTATCTATCTATCTTATATAGTTTGTTTACCTCAGATTACTATTGTCATCAGTAGACATTATAGGAAAAGTTCTTCATGAGAACATAGGTAAATCTGTGCTCATAAAATTGAAGGGAAGAAAAGCAATCAAAGGTATCTTACTTAGATTCGATCAACAAATGAATTTGTTTCTACAAGATTCAGTAGAATTATTAGAAGAACATGGCAAGTCCAATAACCTTGGTACTATTCTTATTAGAGGCGACAATGTAATTACTGTCTCTACCTATGGGACTGATTAGTCTTTAATTATTTGAAACTAAAACATTTGCCAGTCATTCATACAACAATGATTTATAGATAACGTAATATGACTTAAAAGAAAGTAATATTAAAGGAAATAACAATAAGGCTTATCCAATGCTATGGCGATGTCAGACACAGAAAGCTTTCTTATCGGTATATAGTCTCCTATACCCTCGATTACCATCTGGTGAATTGCCTAGTCATAACAATCAAGGTAAAACATACGGGAGATAGCAAAAGAGGCTTGATATAATTTAAAGATATAGGAGTTATTTTGAGTAGGACATTTGAAGAGAAGACAGAAGAAGAAGACAGAGATAATTGATACAGGTATCGCAGCAGGTTCAGTGAACCGCAGACAACAACTACAGTCTATGGAATTTATCTTTTCTCCCAACTCCTCAAAAATTACAAATAATGATGAGTTTTCCTAACTACTAATATTTGAGTTGCAAATATTAGCATACAAATACATTATTTATATATCTTATATTACAGTCATGATCCTTTGTATTCTATAAAAATCGTGTGGTTAGCAATTGACTCTATACCCAACTTACGGTGTAATGAGCTTAGCTTGGTGAATTGTAAAGAAGAAATTGTTAATTGTAAAGAATGATAACAAAATCAGCTATCATACGATAAATGTGTACCTTCGCAAGGAGAGAATGAGATTTGATAATAATAGTCAATATAAAATTCTGGTATTTCTTTTGACTAGGATATAATAGAATGTACTAACTTAAATTTACGTTATAACAAATTTATAACATTTAATTAACTACATCACTCTTCTAAAATTATCTTAGCAATTAGTTAATAAAATTTATCAGGATCGTATTCTTTCTTGCTCGAATTGATAATAAGCATTCTAGATTATTGATCGAAATTTAATATTCAAACCGACTACTATTGTACCAGCATCATCCGCTATATTCTCTGCTTGACCAACTTGACGACTAATTTGACGGCCTAAATGACGAACTTGACGTTCACTTACGGCTAGACAATTGAAGCATTTAAAAAGGATCAATCAGTTAGATATATGCAAGAATAAATAATCCCATAGAAATAGCCATTGTCAAACCCCAAACAACTTTGTTCCAATCAAAAATTTTCTGTCCATCTAATAAACCAAAGGGTATTAGATTGAATATTGCAATCCAGCCATTAAATGATGCACCTGCTGCCAAATATGGATAATATGGATAATAGTAATATGATAAGGCTAGGAATGCAAACCCCATGACTAAATTCGTTAATGGTCCAATAAATGCAACTCTGCCAAATCTATTTCTATCTGATAATCCAACCATAACAGCACCAGGGGCTATAAACTTAAATGGCATAATTGGTAAGGCTGATATTGCTGTTACTATAAGACCATACATCTCAGCTCTAAATTCTGCCCAGCTCCCATAAAATTGAGCCAAGAATTTATGAGCTAATTCATGAACAAGGAATGCACTGATAAATATAGCTAAGAATTGCCAAGAAATGTATCGGTAGTTGTTTAATGAAAGACCCACTGCAGTAACTAAGAACGTTGCAACAGATAAATGCAGTAATTCAGTTTTGGAGGATTTTATTCGTATCGCTCTGGATAACGAACTCAAGATATTGCTACTCCTACTTTCGACATTATGGCCTTTACCTAAAAATACACCCTTTCTTTTCTCTGTGTATTCGTCTATAAAAGGACATGAATGATTAATGGGAATTCTATGGATATGACAAAATGATTCTTGGCAGTAATTACATTTAAAGGGAATGCTTTCAGTTACTCCGCAAATATAACATTGAGCCATGGTTTATCTTATTAATACGATTAACACATATGATCACTAGCGCTCCAGCAAGGAACCTCTATTGTGTTTTGAAAGCTTTGCATAGTAGTAGACGAATTTAGATTGACAATAAGAATATGAAATCGATGCTGGTAAAATATTATTTGGGTTTGTTTCACTAGGATTACACAAAGCATATCTCCTCTTCCAACATAATACAACAAAAAGCATAATTAAATGATATTCTCCTTTTATATCAAATATATGCCATATTTATAGCACTTTGAATTTTAACCATTATATTGACTAATGAAGCCTAAATATATGATAACCATTATTATGGTCTAAATCCCATTAAAAGTGCTAACTCAAGCCACTTCCAGTGGCAGTCTACATCGATAAAACCAATGTTACGTAACTACTCAAGTTGGACGCCCATATCTAACAACTTATTTGACTTATCCTCTGTATCTATTGTTTTACCTACGGTAAATAGGAATCTTTAGTAAAGATTTTTGGTAGGCGAGGCTACATGTTCTAGGTTACAGAAAATACCTTCTGGTCTAAGTGCAAAAAAGACTTCTGTATAAAGAGAATACTTGCGCTGATGAGTCAGATGATGTATAGCAAAGCTTGTATAATAGCATCGAAATGGCCAAGTTCAGGCAATGGATCTTGGAGATCATGTTCTATTATTCTTACTCATTTATCATCTGCGAAATTTTTCTTAACTGAATTTATCATGGTTGGAGAAACATCTATGGCTACGGCCTCGATTTCGAGTCGACTCATTTTAAGCAGCCTTAATAATCTTCCATCCCCCGTTCCAAGATTTAAAATACGTTTTGCAGTAAAGGAATATAATCAAAAAGCATAGATTCTCCTTCTTTTCTATGAGGAATATCATTTGCTCTACTCAAATATTCTGTAGCATGTTGCTCAGATATCCATTCATTATAAGGCCTAGTAATTTCATCCGCAACTTCCTTTTTATTCATTCAGTAATTACATATTTTATTTGCACTGATGCCTTATATTAGAATAGCATTTAGTTAACTATACTGCATAAATACATTTTACATACTTATCTTTTGGTTAATGTAGAAGGATTCTAAAGCTTTGTAAAATAAAGACTATGGTTATATTCAAAGATCTACAAAGTTAGTTCAAGATTTATCACAATGAGTCTTCTGATTGATCATGCATTTGTTTCTGTTGTTAGTTAAAAAAGGTTTCAAACATCAACAATTTGACTAATCGATGCTTCCAATGCCTTTGCGATATCATAAATTATATATATAAAAAATAAACAATTATGTATAAAATGGCAAGCGATAGTAATAATAGTAATACAAATAAAAAAAGAGTAAGTAAAAAAGGAATACTACTAACGGCTCTTATTGTTGCAGGAATTATTGGAACAAGTTTTATAGTGTATTTTATACCGTAGCTATCCATGTATTAAATTGGCCAGTACTCTCGAATATTGGCTTATGGTTACACTAATCGTCCTGGAATTAAAGAACCGAGTACTACTATTGTCTCTGTCGTTAGTTCGTCACATTTATTTTGATATTCCAGCCTGTTAGAAGATAATCAATTATGGTTAGCAGATTTGTTTTAAATAATCAAGTATTCTATAACCTGCATCCTAATTTAGCAAGTGATAGGGCAAGTTGAGTTTTAGAGATAGAGAGCCAAATGATTGCTTTAGAAGGTTCTTTAGTGGTAGTAATAGTACTAATAGTGATATCATTAAAGAATTTATTGATTCTGTAGGAAGAGAAATAAAAAGAATGTTTGAACAACAACAATTTCAAGACATACGATCAAAAGCACCAAAAGAATTGGTAAGAGAATATGAAACACTAAAAGGAGATAAGGTAAGAGAAATAGGACCAATAGTTTATGTTATTCTGTAACATCGGGCCTCATGGTAAACCAAAGATAAGAGAGTTTGGCAACATACGCTCCAGTGGGGCGTAACAAAATGTTTGGTGGCAGTAGTAATAGTATTGATGATCCTGTTGATGATGATGAACCTCAAATTACAGCTGAAAGAGAGCCTATATTGACGTACTAACTACTGATAAAGAAGTTAAGGTCATAGTAGAAGTACCTGATATAAATAAGGAGAATATTAAAGTAAATGCTTATGACACCTCAATAGAGATATCTGCAATCGACACTGCAGAAAGTAAAAGGTATCATCGTTTAGTTGATCTACCATCAGAAACAGATACTAGTAGTAGTACAGCCAAATCAACATACAAAAACGGAATGCCTGAAATAACCTTTAACAAAAAAATGCCGCATAGAGGCAAGGATATAAATGTACAACGATTGGTACGAATAAGAAATTGTCATATGCTTTCTAACAATTATACGACATTTTTATTACTAGATGAATTTGGTTTAAGAGTATTCAGCTCTTAGAATAAGTAAAACTATATTAAGATATAAAGATTGAATTTTGACAGGAAATTAATAATATATGTGCCCCTATACTCATATTACTTTTGCAAGTTATTTTCTTCTTGTTTCTCTTTCTCGGCATTACAAATGATTATTATTGTACAAACGAGATCTGTATATACTTAAAATAGGCTAATGTATTGATGTTATCCATAGATGTGTAATTAGTTTAAAAAACTATATAATTGAATATTTAGAACACCTTGTGTCACCAAGGTCTGAAGTGGCATAAAATTCACATATTTAAGACACTTGTAGCATGCATCATCTATACATATACGCTAATTTTTATTTTGAAATGTTGTTACAGACGTTTTTATTTAGCAAAGTGGTTCAATGTATATTATTTGTAGGCGAAGTTATATTTTTATTAAAAATTCACTTCTAAAGTAATATATCTTCAGATTCAAATATAAAGAACATTAGGATCCTACTTCTCTTTACGAAGATGAATTCTGTATTCTATGCTAAGAATTTATTTTCATATGGCTAATGAGCTATTATTATTTTGTAACTTTCTGTATACTTAAATATAATATCATAGATGCTGTGCTAAAGATATTAAATGTTCAATATATATCTTGTATCCAGCCGCGGCTATTAAATCTTCATCTATGATCAACAATTCCATTCTATCAATGGATTGTTTTAGAATCTCTGAGTGAATCATACGATTTTGTTCTCTAAGTTTATCTAAATTCTTCTCAACTATTTGTTGTAATTCCGGGCTTTCCAGTTTTCGTTTTAGGTTTTCAAATTGTTTTAGCTGTTCGTTTATAGAATTGCTAGACATAATATGATCCGATACATATATGATGTAAGCAGGATTCTTAAAGATTCTGTATAACAATTGCTCTACAAAATGAAATCTATAAAACAATAATAATCTTTTAAAGTTTAGCAAAACCGTTTTTATCTGATGAAAATACTAATTATAAAGTAACAATAAAATAAATAAAGGATCGACGGGGGGTTTTCTACATTTCATTCCGAGACACTGGTGAAAGAGTTTAATAGCTTCATATTTTACTTTAGATATGTTCTTCAAGTTTAGTTTTCATACTATTAAATGAAAATATTGTAAATATTTAATAATTCTATTGTGGATGAGTATTTTGTAGTAGAGGAGCGGAATAGGTCTTATACGGCATAAAGGATTTATCAATAGCCCTGATCCGATAAATCCTTCCACTCTACTACAACTGAAATTTTTATTGTATATAATTATTATAAGAGTTATCATATCTTTTTATTAAGAATGAAGTCAGTCATGGAATGCGTACAACCTTTAGAAATTACATCATTAATAATATAACAGCAGATGATATTAAATATGAAGAAATAATCTAAATACTAAACTATAATAAAAATGGGCTAAATATTAGTCATTGTTTTTTAGTTATTTCTAATAGATTCTTTAATGACACCTGAACAAAATGAACTTTAAGAAGTATAATACAAGAATCAGCTAGCTGGCAAATCAACTTTTGGATGTCATAAAGAATATGATTTTTCACTTGCTGTGACCATCTGACGCCATTAGCCCCAGTGTTTAGGTGAGAGCATAAAATGAGGAACGTAAATATGAAAAACTCTTCATATTAATATATTATAATATGTTCTTAGTAGTTAAAGTATTAATAGATAAAGACAAGGATATCTCCAAATAGTTGATTAATTATTTAAGAAGATATGGTTACAATTCATGCTAGCAGAGAATTAGCTGCACCACTTGATAAAGTCTGGGAGATCGTAGCAGATGTTGATAGAGAACCTGAATTCTGGCATGGTACTAAATCTATCAAAAATATAAAAAAGATAGGAAAGATCATCGAAAGAGAAGTGATAATTAGTTTTAGAAATTCTATATGTAAAGAAATTGTGACAATAGACCCAAAAAAATCGGTTAAAATAAGAATTATAGATGGTCCAATGAAAGGCACAAAAAACATTATAATAAATGATGTAGGAAATAATAAAACTAGAATAGACGTAGAATGGGATATCAAATTAGCAGGTTTTTTGGGAATGTTCACAAGAATGGTAAAAAAACACATTTCGGAAGGAACAGAAGAAGCATTAGAACGGATATCGAAAACATTAGCATAATTATTTTATTCTGAAATTTGTTATATACATTATTTTACATGTTATCTTTTCTCTTTTTTAGTAGGCAATTTATCCGTACTTATATTACAAATAGAGGAATTTTGTATAACATATTTGTATTTTTTAGAGTGTGGGTGACCAACTCTGTTAGATGAAGCTTCTGGTATTCACCAAATAGATAATATCTATTCATCAATAAAATTTTTTTACATGTCTACGGTGCATATTCTATATATAAGTTCCATTTTTAAATCCCAACTTTATTATAATCATTATTGCAATAGTCTTAAATATGAGACGACTTACTAGATTCGATTTCAAAAAATCACTACTATTATTTACTGTTGGTATAATTCTTATTTGTGCTTTTCCAGCTAATAGCGCTATATATGCACAACAGCCGCAACAGCAACTGCAGCAACAACAAGTAATAGGTGTAAAAATTACATCACCTAGTACAGGTCAACAAGTCCCAGCTGGCGAGCTTACAATATCTGGATCATCAACAGATAATGCTGCTACAGATTGTACAGTCTATGCTGATTGGAATAACTTAAAACCATTTCAAAAAGCTATGGCAACTGGTCCTGGGGGAGTAAATGATTATTCAACATGGAATTTTACATATACTACTGATTACCATCTTATTACAAATGGAAGTACAAACGAACTAACTTCAAAATTATCTTGTATTAATAATCCTACTAATTTAACAAAATGGTATAGTGTAAATGTCATAGGAGCAGTATCTGATCAAAATCAACAACAACAACCAGTATCCACTTTAGGCAATACCACAACTTTAGATAATGTTACGGCATCAACAACGATAGCAGCAGGAGGAGAAAATGAGGGTATTAGAAACGTATTACCAACACCTACTGTAAAAGTAGAAGAAGAAAAGCCCTCAGCATCAACAACTGACAAAAATGCTGAACCTGTTAAGTCTCCTTTACCCTCGAGTCCTGTGACATCCACAACCTCCTCAGAAAGTAAGAATACTGCTAAGGATAAAGAGGATACTACTATCAAAACAATCAATCAGATTGCACAACGAGTAGCAAGCACAAATCCAGATACTAATCCAGTTCAGGTCCAACAAATACTTGTACAATTAGCTAAGCAATCAGCTCAGACAGCAAGTAAAGAGAAGGCTATTGAAGAAATTCGTCAGATATATTCGCAGGTTACCATCTATCCATTTGGTACCGTATCACAATCATTATCCAATTTTGCACGACACCTAGCATCCGGTGATAATGTAGCACATATTATAGAACAAATCATACAAGAGAAAGCTAGGGGTAAAAACATATCACAGTCGCTAGTCAATATAGCTGTTCAATTAGTATGCGGTGGATCAGGCAACGTAAACGAACACGTAAGACAGGCAGCACAGATAATAGCAAATCAAGCTGGTGTCTCTGTTGAGAAGGTAGAGTCAATACTGGTACAAATAGCTCTTCAAATTTTCAAGACACAAGGAAATGTTGTGACTGCACAATCTATATGTCAGACTGCAAGTCACATAGCACATAATCCAAATGGAATTATAGCACAAACAATATTACAGCTTGTAAAACAGGATACAGATGACGGTGGTAAAAGCGGTGAAACTATACAGATTATAAAAAAGGTGGTCAAAAGCAGTGAAGCTAATAAAGGAGGTGGAATCAGCAGCAGTAGCAGTGGCAAAGAAAAGTTTTCCTTATTATGTATTCTATGTGCAGTAAATTCTGATATCGATAGGAGAATATATAATATCGCTATAATAATAGCTAGGCAAACTGACGTTTCAGTAGAAGCAACTCTAATAGCGCTTAGTGATTTTCTTATTCGAGTTGCTAACGATGCTGGACCATCTCAGGCTCTACAATCTCTGCGCAATCTCGAAACAGATGTGGCAGCAAATCCCATTGTATTAAACAAAATAGGTGCTGTTGCAAAATTATATGAAGGTGGCCATGATCATACTGCAAACCAAGTTTCAGATTTTGTAGCGGATAAATTATCTGCAAGTGTGGATCCGGTAGTGGCATTAGCAGAAGTACAGATACCTGAATCAGCATCAATTCCAGCAGATGGAGAAAAAGTTGTTAGCCCAATAAAACAAGGGGAAGGTGTATTATCCTTCCTAACAACGACAGCACCACCAACAACAACAACGACAGCACCACCACCAACAACAGCAGCAGCACCACCAACAACAGCAACAACAACAACAGCAGCAGCACCACCAACAACAGCAACAACAACAACAGCAGAAGCAG
>DASQRW010000104.1:0-40470 GCA_035642715.1 Nitrososphaeraceae archaeon
GTCAAAAGATGAATATCAAGCTTCTAATATTCCCTTTATTAATAAGGGTAAAAGAGCAGATGAATTTATTCAAGCTTTGAAAAAGATATGGACAGAAGATGTTGTAGAGTTCAAAGGAGAATACTATGATATTCCAGCATCTAAAATAGGACCTAAACCTATTCAAAAGCCGCATATTCCAATTTACCTTGGTGGATTTAGTCCAAATACATATTTAAGAATTGTAAATTATGATGCAAATGGTTGGTTAGGTTTAATCGGTGGACGTCTTGAATATCTTGAAAGTGTTATAAAGACCATTAAAGATATGGCAAACAAAACAAATAAAGATCCAAATAACTTTGAAGTAATACTTTTAACTCATCCTAACATAGTTGATTCAAAAAACCAATCAAATGAAGGCCAAAGGTTTCCATTTACTGGAACAATTCATGAAATTGGCAGCGATATACAGAGAATAAAGCAGATGGGAGTAGAACATATAATATTTGGATACAACTTCGTACCTATAGGTAGAGATGTTGATAACATGATTGAGAAAACAAAACAGCTCTCAAAGTTTGCTAAATAAAAAGTGAAGAAAAAATATTAATAATAATAATGTAATGAATTAATCATTAAATCCTTCATTCTTCCAAGTTACAATCTTTTGTGGATATATGATTATAACATATTCTCCAATACCAATTTTTGATACTGGTGATATTTATCTGACAGTAGTTTGTGAGCTTTTTCTAATAATAATGATAGTTCATTTTGTTGCTCTCCTTTTTTATTACTTATTAACGATATTCTTCCCTGAATCATAACGAAATTTTAGTAAGGGAATCTCATTGTCTAGAAGCACACGCTTTTCAATTCTATCTTATAATTTACAATTGGCCATGTCTGATATTTTCTTGTTCCATAGGGCAGTGCAGTATTCTCCCTGGTAACCAAAATAAAAGTAAGGACCATCCTTACTATTGTAGAAATATGTTCTATTGTTGTTGGTGTGTGGTGTGAGGAATAGGATGAGGCAGAAGAAGAAGAAGAAGAAGAGGAAGAAAGAAGAATAGTGCTAAAGTAGAAGAAGAAGAATCTGCAAGAATTTATTCGAGCCTATAAAAAGTAAAACTTACTTATTCTACCTTTTCTTTTTGTCACTTTCTCCATATATTTTGACCATAAGTTTACTAATGGTAATCAAATCCTTTAAGAACACTTATTTCCTTTACCTCTTTTTATAAGTTCAAAGTATATGTGTAAGACTGCGGTATTTTTTGGTGAAGAACTTGCCAAATATGGGTTTGGTAAATCACATCCATTGAATTCAGATAGAATCTATGCATTTTGGTCAAAGTTTACTGCCTTAGAGCTTGATAAATCTACTCAAATTCGAATAGAAAAACCAGATACAGTCAAGGAAGAAACTATACTCGAATTCCATGATAAAGATTATGTCGAATTCATCAAGAAAGCTTCAAAACATGGAACTGGTCTTCTCGATCTGGGCGATACTCCTGCATTTAGAGGTGTTTTCGAAGCTTCTTCCTATGTAGTGGGCACAAGTATCAAAGCATTGGATTTAGTAATGAAGAAAACAGATGGAATATTGCATGCTTTTAATCCTATTGGAGGACTTCATCATGCAAGAAAGGGTTCTGCAGGAGGATTTTGTGTCTTTAATGATATAGGTGTGGTAGCCATAATGGCGCGAAAAAAGTATGCTATAAACAAAATAGCCTATGTGGATATAGACGCGCATCATGGTGATGGAGTTTACTATGAATTCGAAGATGATCCCATGCTGTTTATTGCAGATATACATGAGGATGGTCGATTTCTATACCCTGGTACTGGTACTGAATCAGAAATAGGATCAGGTAAAGCCAAAGGTACCAAATTAAATATACCTTTGGAGCCCAATTCCGATGATAATGATTTTATTGCTGCATTTGATAAAGTCGAAGAATTTATAGATAGTATTGCAAAGCCTGAATTGATCATTTTACAATGTGGTAGCGATTGTATAAATGGTGATCCATTAACACATTTGAAATATACCTCAAAAGCACATAGATATGCAGCGGACAAATTACATAAGCTCTCACATAAGCACTGTGATGGAAAGATAATTGCATTAGGCGGAGGCGGATATAATCAAAAAAATATTGCAGACGGATGGACAGAAGTTGTGAGCTCATTTATTGGCAGTATACAATAGAGCCCGACCTTTGAAATAATTACCTATAACTTTACGATCTATAACATTATTTTCTTTTTCTAATGGCAGTTCGGAGGATTCTGTATTAGCATATAGAAAGTCATAATAATTCTATATTTATATTTCCTTTACAATGACATCGCTGCTTGGACTGAGAAACTCGAATCAATGAGAGAATGATAGCGATTTCAGTACATATAATAAGATTATTAATTACTTTGACTCAAAAACAACCATCAGGATACGCCATCAATGATATTACTATATTGATATTTATTACAATACACATTGAAGATATGACAAAAGAAAAGAAAAGAAAATGGAAAAGATGCATACAATGGTTTTGACAAAGACAGATAAAATTGAAACCAATCCACTTCAATTCACTACAGTAAATAAGCCGACTATAAACAAAGAAAATGAGTTAATTGTAGAAATAAAAGCATGTGGTGTTTGTCGCTCTAATTTGCACCTGATTGAAGGAGACTGGAATAAGTATGGTTTTCCGTCACAGCTGCCAATAATTCCAGGACATGAAATAGTTGGAATAGTTAAAAGTATTGGAAATAAAGTAAGAAAAATTAAAATTGGTGAGAGTAGGAATTCAACCTCTGTATGAATCATGTTTAATGTGTGAATATTGTATAAAAGGTCGTGAAAACCTTTGTAATTCTATAAAAATTACTGGCGAGAATCTCAATGGAGGATATGCAGAATACATTTCCATATCAGAAGATTTTGTCACTATTATTCCAGACAAACTAGATTTTGAGCATGCCGCATCTTTATTTCGTCCTGGAATTGCTGCTTACAATGCTGTAAAAGCTACCGAACCTACTCTTGCCAAATCTGTTGGCATATTTGGAGCAGGTGGGGTAGGACATCTTGCAATACAGTTCGCTAAATTACATGGTTCAAGAGTTATTGCAATATCAAGGAGTAAGAATCATCTAGACATTGCAAAAAGATTAGGAGCAGACAGCGTTTTTACTTATAATGATTATGACCACATTGCTCGTACTCTCCATAATGATGGCAACAAGATCAACAACAACAACAACAATAATAATAATACTGCTAACCACAATGTAAGTTCTGTCCCCAAAATTAAAGAGAAGTCAGAAACATCACAAGAATCTTTTATTGCAAATTTGAAGAATGAAGAAGGCCAAAAACTTTTAGACAGTGCTATTGTTTTTGCACCTTCAGAAGAAGTAATAGGTACTGCCATTAAATCTGTGAAGAAATGTGGTATTATCATTATAGGAGTAGCAGGCAGCATTCCATATTTCTCATTTGCTGAGGAAAAAATCATCAAAGGATCAGTAATAGGATCAAGAAAAGACATGGTTGATGTAATAGGCATAGCAAGAGATTATAGTCTCGAAGTTATTGTAGATACATTTCCATTAGAGAATGCAAATAAGGTACTTTCAAAACTGAAAGTGTCAGATATAAGATCACGTGCAGTTCCTTTACCACACAACTAATTTGTTGTATATATATAACTGAAATTTACAGAAGAATCTGTGAAGTTACCGCTTTAGTTGTAATGTGCAATAGATTTGATGATATATGTCTGAGGAGATGTAGAAGAGATTTAACATATAATTCGGATCGATGTAGGAGACATGAGAATTATATGCCATTATACACAATGGGTTACGCATAAACCTTCATTAGTGACATCCAACTAAGTATTATTCTTCTTCTTCTATAATGTCACATAGAAATCAAGAGCATTTCTACTATCATTTCTGGCAGATGGTTAGCAAATAAATGCCAAATTACCAAGCCTAGTCTATGCTATTATATTTATTATTCCAAAAATAAGGTTCTTAAAGATTAGATGTGACAATGTCCTTGGAAAAGTACTGAATTGGCTAATGTAGGATTCGCTTTTCTCCAAATCATCTCATCTCTAATCTGTAGTTTTTCAATCTTAGAGATCTTTGACAAATATTTGTGATCATCATGATTAGACAGATAATCTTCCACTACATTACTATCGAGCTTGCGCCATAACAGTATGCCATCAGCAACTTTTGTGGCTATCGATAGCGTAGCCATCACAAGGCGATCTGATGGCGGATTGTAGTTTAGTCTGCTGTAGTTGTATGTTATTGTTGGATATACGACATATCTAATGGGTTCACTATCGAATATTCTTGCAAATGTTAAGAGGTCTTTTTCTAGGTTTGTAATATTATAATAACAACTACTAGCTAGAATAATACCATCTATAAATCTGCTGTACTCGGAGATCACAGTGTTAGTTTCTTCACCCTCAAAATATATAACAGGATAAAACTGTACATCTTCTCGCTTCTCATATAATGCCTTAGAGAGGTTTGAGTATTTCATATAGTCAATGTTCTTCCAGAATTTTGTATCGTTCCGAGTGCTTATCCAATTAAAGTCATCTATAGTAAATCCTTTAAATGATCTGTGCTCATCTTTGAGATCGTTAAAATAATCTATCCAGCCACCCCAATCATAGTTTCCCTCAGGGCCGCCTTCTGATGGTGGCAGCAGAATTATCAATATTTTTAGGTCGGTCTTATCAGATGATTTTAGTAATTTCTCTATTGCTCTTTTGGCCTTTGAATCGTTAAAGTCATTCATTACAAAGTAGTATTCGCTGAAACCCTGTTCAAGGAGTGCTTTTATAGCTTTTTCTTGTTTGCTACCTTGAAGTTCTTCAAGAGGCATTTGATAAGGATCCCACGCTCCAATGTCGGTCTTACTTTTTGCTAATAATTTTGTCATCATCATAATACTTTTATTTTCTTTTTGCGGTGGTGTATCTTTTGTAATAGTAGACGAAGAAGAAGAAGAATCAGATGGAGACAATGACAATTGCTGGTGCTGGTGCTGGTGCTGCTGCTCCAAGGTGGTGGCCTTTGCGTAGTAAGAAGAAAACTGCAATAACATGAGCAGAACTAACATTATTATAACTAATTCTGCTAGAATCACAGCTTTAAGCAAGGTTGGTGGTGCTTGGCTTAATCTCATATATTATCTAATAAATTAGGATTAGACGATCAAAAACTCTACTTTACACTTAGAGGAATCGCAGAGCATTAACCACAAAATACCATGTGCTTGTCCATTACTAAATACTACTGCTGTTGGCATATACTGAACCCTTCATTTCATCAATATAGGATAACAGTGATAATTTTTGGCGTTGTCTTGATTATTAGCATACATCATATATATTATATTCTTTGGTGAGCGTTCGGTAGTAAATAAATATTTTTTATTTACCTATTGAAATGTAAAGATAAAACTGCGCAAGCCCATTTTACATCTACAATTTTACAATTAAATCTGATTGTATAAGGTCTAAATAAGACACTAGCCGAGATGTCTGAAAGAGATAATAGGTAAAATAAACGCATAACTCTTAGTAATAATCCCAAAAAAGAAAAAAAAGTTCTGATACATCTAATCAAGTAACAAATTGTTTCGCTTTAACCTAGTTAACTAACTAATATTCTCACTACCACCGTCCAGATGACCAGATTGGCGAAGAAATCGAGTACGAGAATTACAAGACGATATTCTCAGTATAAGAAATAACGCAAAACTTCAAGTAGCCTTTTTGGTTTGTTTTAGTCATGGTTTCAGAGAATATTGATCACTCTCTCTATAGATATTTGACAAGGTATACACATTTTATCTAAATACAATATCTTTAGTGCTCCATGCTGCTTTATGCGGATTCTCACTCGGCATTTGGTGAAAGCTCTTGGCTCCATTTTAATACTATTGATGGATTGCCATCTTCTCCTTTCAAATCTGCTAAGTTACATTCTAAGGCTTTCTTTCTCATCTGATGTTCTTGAGTGCTAATATGTTTTCCAACATCTTCTTCTATGATCATTATTTCACATGTATTGCATCTGACGTGAATGATTTGGTTGCTCTTGGTCATTGTTATAAATTTCTGATTCATTATTATTATATCTTGGTTCTTCTATTCATCCTATGGATTATCGTTCTCATTCTTATGGGTTAGTTTCTGCCTATTATTATTATTAAGATGATGATGATAGTAACAATGACTAATCGCTTATCTACATGTAATGAACTGTAAAAAGATCTAGCATCAAGTAGAACTGAAGATGAAAAACCTCATCTAGCCAACTATTTGAGTAAAGACAAAGAATTATCATCTGCTCAAAAGGATAGTCATATTTGTGACAATTGTGGTAAATCTTTCTCTACCATAGAAGAATTTCCTACTCATTATAAGATGATCATCTTGGATCACTCTATTACCTTAGTACATATTCTAACTCATCATACCAATCCTATCGAAGGAGCGAGTTTTGCAGCTTGATATCCATTACTGGTGGTGAAATCAAACATGCTTCTAATTGAGCTATCTTTGGGGCATCGAATGATCGATTGATGATTTTTCAATTCGTCACTATCCTTAATTATGCATATGACTTTATTTTGAAAACCTGACAAAGATTTCCTTTCTGGACAAACTAGCCAGATAGTATAAAGAGCTCATTACAATTCTTGGGATGTTGGCCTTATTAATATCTCATTGACATTAACATGATTTGGTGTTTCTATTGAATATAAGATCGCATTTGCAATGTCCTCTGATTGTAATATTTCCATATTCTTAAAAGCTTGTATAAATCCTTTCATAGCTTCATCTGTTATTGACTCCGGTAGTTTTGTTGAAACACCTCCTGGTTCAATACATGTAACTCGTATGTTATACTTTGGACTCAATTCCTTTCTTAATCCTTCGCTAAATGCAGTAATGGCGTGTTTTGTTGCACAGTAGACACTTCCTCCAGCAAATACTATTCTCCCTGCAACCGAAGAGATATTCACTATATGTCCTGATTTTTCATCTAACATATATGGGATTCAGCAGAAGTACAGTATAGGACTCCTTTGATATTCACATCGATCATCCTTTCCAATTCTTCCACCTTGCCATTCTTGAAATAACTTAGCGGCATCAAACCAGCATTGTTAATTAGAATATCAACTTTTCCCCATTTTTTAACTACAGCATCAACAAATGAATCACAATCTGATTTGTTTGTAACATCAAGTTTTCGAACAAAAATTTGTTCCCCTTTATTGTTTTTGTTCTTGATAATTTGAGCTTCTAATTCTTGCAATCTGTCTGTGCGCCTTGCTCCAACTGCCACTCTTGTACCAGCTTTTGATAAAGCTAAAGATGTAGAATACCCTATTCCACTACTTGCCCCCGTGACTATTGCAACTTTATTTTCCAACATTTCAATAATATGCCGATATGATTAAAGAACATACTTATTGATATTGTCGCAAATTTGATACAATGGATCAGAAATAACACAAAGTTACTATTCACCATGGGAAGATGATAGGAGTAATAAGGTAAAAACAAAAATTTGTTTATTTACACAAGCCTTTTTTGTATGATATATTCTTGATAATTCTTAGCAGATACAATATCTAATACTTTTATTTCTTACCATCATCCTATTCTTGAGAGATTTACAACCTTAACTACTTAAGATACGATCATATCATTAACAAAATATAAGTAAAATATTTGTGAATGTATTCTACACACACACACACACACACACACACACACACACACACACACACACACAACCAAGGTCTACTTGGCAATAAAGAACCTGATAGATTATTATTATTATAGTAGCAATAATATAAAGAACCAGGAGGCTTTATTCTCAATTGAATTTTTTTAGAAAATTTATGAAGAATACCAATAGTAAAAAACTACAGACAGATTCAGATGCAATTTTTTCGTTATCTTCAACATACATCAGCTTGGAAACAAAATTAGGTCTGAAAAGCACTGGAAGATGTGCTATTTGTGTTGAAAACATTAGTGGAAGTCCTTTTGATGAATTAAAACGATATATTGATAGCTTTCTTGATTCAATTAAAACTAACTTTGAGCTTTCTTATAGTACTCTTATTGACAAATATGATTATCTTTGGATAATAATAGATGCTAAAAGAATAGAAGATATTGTAGCATGCATAACTGCAGTAGGCGAGATTATAGAAGAAAGAGGGTTTTCTGATCAGTTACTATCAGCAGTTATTGAATTTAGTAGTGATGGTATCGAAAATCCTTATTATTTAATTTATAACTATAAACTTGATAGTTTTTATCCTTTTGTTCCTACTAATACTACTATTAATCAAAGACGAAGAAATAATCAAGCAGAGATGAAAATTATGGCCGCTGTTACAGATGATAAGTTGCCATTTGAAAAAGATATGACTCGTTGGTATCCTATTTGGGATCTACCTCTTTAAATATTCTGGAATTACCTTGAACAATATTTCGCTAGGACTCCATATCCTGAGCAATTTGCAAAATAGGTAAATGACCTTACAAATAATATTCTAACAGTTATTACTAGAACAAGTTTTCTTTATAGTATCTATCTCATTCACATAAGGAACACTTACCATATTGAAATGGCATTCTACAGCTCATTCCCTCCTCGTCGCAGTCGTATAGAATTCCACATTTTTTACACTGATGTAGGCAGATCTGTGTTGTCTGTGTGATTAAATCCAACAGTTAAAGTATACTTACATACATTTTAAGTCAAACTATTAATTTTTAAAGTTGCTAAGCTTATGACAATTAAATTGATATTATAAATAGAAAATTGTTTGTATATTGTTAGAAAGATAAAATGACACTTTTTGAAAATTCTTATCAATAGCTGTTTTCCATGAGCCTCTATCTTGAATATAGCCAGTCATTAGCTAAATAACGCACCCGGCGATCCAACCGTATCTTTTAGTTTGTCCTTTAGTTAATCTCTAGCCAAAAATTCGTTCCATAAGGTTTGAGAGCTAGGGTATAGCACAAAGCACCCATCAGCAAATCAATCATATCATGAATAATATCAAAGGTTGTAATCAGGTCAATATTAAAAATATTGTTTTCACAATTTGCTGCGTCGATAGTATTATACTATGATAATAAAATTATACAACTTTTTAAAGAGTCTCCTCAGCTTCATTAATGAAGAAGAATTGATGAACAAATATTACCTCATTGGATTTTCTATTCTTCTTCTATTCTTCTTCATTTTATTTTCTCTAATGGTCTCACCGAAATTGAACCATAATGCAAACTCTCTACTTATAAGTAAAGATACATATGCTTTTCTGAAGATTAACAATTCACATTATCCTGCTTTTAATCAGTTTATGATACTATTAACTCAGTATGGAAGAGAAGTAGTATGGTCTATTGCGATAATACTCTTGTTTATAATTGGAGGTCAGACAGGCAAAAAGACAGCTGTAGTAATGGGAATAGCTATGCTTGTTCTTATACCAGTAGTTAATGCAGCAAAAGAAATTGTGGCCAGACCTAGACCAATTATCCCGCAGACAGATTTGTTAATTGCAGCAGATTCAAAATATGCCTTTCCATCAGGCCACGCTACGATAGTATCTGCTGGTGCAGCGGTAGTCTTAATCTTATTTAGGGACTCGCCAAGGAAACTTGCAATATCTTTAATATTGGCTGTAGAAGCAGCTCTTGTATGTTTGTCCAGAGTATATGTTGGTGGTCATTATCCTTTGGATGTGTTTGGTGGTATATTTCTGGGAGTTGGGATAGCTCTGCTATTCATAGGTGTCACAAACTATGGAGAAGTAGTCATACTATTATTAAAGAGAATATCAAAGAAATCGTAAGATATACTTATAATAATAGTTGGTTAAGAATAATAACTATATTAGAATAACTATATATTAGTAATTTAAATAAGTTTTGTGCCCTTTACAGAATATACTTACTGATATCTAACAACAACAATTATCAGTTGTCTAAAATGCCTATTGATAAAAAGAAATTCTTAATAAAATCTATTGTTGATAAGCTACAATTAAAGCATTGCAAATCATTTAAGATCTACAGTTACAATATTCCTGCTAATGATTATGACGACTTATGGCCTTTTTTTTAATTCAATTTCTTTTCCAGAGACATCAAATCTATTTTATTATTTTACCTGGGAACATCTACATTCACAGAATAATAACTGCTCGATTTGTTAAACGATTGTCGTATTGATTGTTTGTTGTTGATTGTACACTACAGATAATAACTATTTAGATTACTGACTCCTTGTATCCTCATCTATGAAATGGGTTCCATCTAGTAATCTGAAATCAAATATAAATTCACTCGAGATAGATTTAGTTAAGACAAACATGCAGAATGAGGGGGTATTACGTGTATGGACGATTCATAAAGCTAACAAAAATTATATATTAGATATTATATATTAACAAGAATTTGATTCTTTATCTTGTTTGAGAATGTTAATGATTATGTTGTTGCAATATGCCTAGCATGGATAATAGTAGTGATTTATTTTATAATAATAACTAGAGAAGTAATGCTGACATTGGGAATAATATTTCCGATATTGATTATGTTACTCAAAGAGCAGGAAAGTAAGTCAACTCATAGAAGATAGCATTACTTTCTGTGATAGTTTAGTGAAATAGGTGTATCTCAAAATAGGTCTGGCTATATGATGTCGCAATATTAACATCTAAAGCATTAATAAGTGAAGGTACATGAACTAATAATAATAATAAATTCTTCTTGGAGAAAACTATGGCTTTTGAAGAAGGCAAATGTGCTGGGGTATCTATCTGGATTGAGCAGAAATATGATCATGAGGCGACACTTGATTAAGAGGAATGAGAGGATAATATATACTAACTATTACAATGGAATCTATTTTATTAAATTCATTATGATTGCAATATGTTTTTATTTATTAGATAATTTCTCTGCAACCTTCCAACCAAATTTAATAACATATGGAGACATAAAGGTTGTAATTATAGTCATAGCACCAACCATTGGCAGCAGAAAAGGACTTGTAACACCTACATCGGCACCGCCTTTTGCAACAACAAGTGCTAATTCACCACCTGAAGAAGATAAACCAAATCCTGCTCTAAGCGATGTGAGTATACTAAAACCCTGGTATTTTGTAGCCAAGAAAACAGTAAAGAATTTGGCAGCGAGAGATACTGCTACTAAAACAAGAGCAGGCACTATGAAGAGTAGAAGAAGAGTAACATCCATTAAGGCACCCACAGATACAAAGAACAAAGCTGCAAACATATCTCTAAGTGGAGTTGCTAAGACCCTTGTAACAGAATGTGATTTTGATTCGGCAATTAATACTCCTGCAAAAAAAGCACCTGCTGCAACAGAGATTCCTATCTGGTAAGCTACAAAAGCCAAACCAAAAGCTACACCCAACATAGCAACTACTAAAACATCATGCTGATTTGTCCTACTCACATAGTCAACTAACTTCGGCACTGTCTTTGAACCAATTACTAAAACACCAGCTATGAACGCTATAGTTATACCAATAGAAAACCCTATGTCTATAAAAGATAAATTACCTGTAGAGCCTACTGACTGCAAAATCGCCAACATAGAAATAATGATTATATCTTCAATTATCGCAACACTCAAAATAAGAACAGAAGCTTCTTCTTTTATCATGTTTAGCTCTTCTAAAACCCTCATTACTATGACAGTACTTGTTACAGAGATTGCTAATGCTACAAACAGACTATCAAAAAAAGAAAAATTCAAAGCAACCTGTCCTACAAGATAACCAGCTGAAAAGGTTCCAAGAGCTTCAGATATAGCAATTATAAACGCCTTTCTTCCTATTTTCCTTAGCTTTTCAATAGGAAATTCCATCCCTACTACAAAAAGTAGTAGGATAATACCAATTTCTGCAAATAGATTTAAAACTTCGACATTAAGGATAAAGCTAAAGGGAGGAGTATAAGGACCTATTATGATCCCTGCGCCAATGTATCCAATAACCATTGGTTGTTTAAGCTTAAATGAGATTAAAGCCATGGCAGATGCAACGATCATAATGACAGCAAAATCCTGTACTATCTGTCCTATCTCAATTACCATGACCGTATGCAGATAAAAAAGCGCCATACGGTTATAATATATGTATCTATGTGAAAGGAATTTAATTTGGATCAGACCAAGATATTTTAGTAGTAGTAGTAGTATATTTTTGGCGACTTGTTTTATTAATTCGATTACTTGACTATGAATTAGTATATCTTAAAATCAGTTAGTCAAATAAATAGATAAAACTTTAGTGAATCATGAGTCAATAGAAAAAACCGGAATACCTGTGTCTTACTTTATCATATTGTTGTTTCGTTATTACAAACAACTTGAGTATCATACACACAGTGTTTTTATTTAACTCTCAGAATTAAGATGTAAGAAAAAATTTTGTTGTTTGAGAAGCCATTAATTCTCCTGTGCTTATTAATAATGTCCATTATCCTTTCAATAGATATCATCAATAGCTCATCATCTAATACACCAGTTGAATCTGCAAATGCTCAAAGCACCCTAGACAGTATAAGAGGGCTTCAAAATGGAACAGCAGAAAGTACAGTAGACAGGAGTTTAATAGTAAAACTTTTAGCTCATAATCTAGAAGATAGACTCAATAAATCAGCTGCAATTTTGGAAATAACAAGCAGATTACCAGAACTAAAAAATGTATCTTATGCTAATTCAATCGACCCTACATTACATGGAATACCTCAAGACCTCGACATAGAAAAAAGAAAAATAGCACAAGATATTTTGGCTGCAGATAGAGACTTTGAGCTAATATTTTTCCTGCTACCAAATGGTGATATGTATCTGGAAGAACCATATTCCCGTCAACAGAACTTAACAAGAAACAATTTTGCTTTTAGAGACTACTATAAAGGAGCTATTAGTACTGGTGAAACTTATCTAGGAAATGTAATCATATCTGCTTCCTCTGGTCTTGCACAGACTTATATAGCAGTCCCCGTTTATTCGGCTGGCAACAATAGAGATAATGATAATCCAACTTATTTATCAGGAGTATGGGCTGGTGGCTTGAATCTGACAGTTTTCAGCGAATCATTACAATCACTAAATCTAACAAACCAACAACGGATTGTATATGTGGATCAAAACGGACAAAAAATTGCTGATTCGGATAAAGAATTATTATTTAATAGAAATCAGAATGAATCTTTTACTGATCTGCAAAGCTTCAAGAATGCAGTAAAAGGAGAATCAGGTTCTATTATAGAAGTAATTAATGGCATTGAAATGCGTGTCTTGTATGAACCTGCAAAATTCTACGGCACTACTTGGGCCGTTCTTTTAATGCAGCCTTATTATTCTGAGAATAATGCGACTTCTTCGGCTATAAATACAGTAATGCAAAATAGCTTAGTTGCTGGAAGAGAAGAAGAAGAAACCTTTATAGCACAAAATACTTCAATGTCGGCACCAGCTCCTGTCAGGCATCCAGGTCAACCTCCACACGAAGTAGTATTCGCTCTTCCACTTAGAGATGATGGAAAAATTTGGTCTGGTAGAGTAACATTTACTGCCAGTAAACCTATTGAAGCAGAGATACTACATATTTACAATCCACAACAGCCCATAGGCGAAAAACATGGTGAGCCATACTATGCCGTATTACCAGGCAATAGAAGTGTTGCTATTTCTCACCTGAGAGACTTGGTAGATGTGCCTATAGAAATCAATGGTACAGGTATCAGCTCAGGATCATTTGAATTTGAAGGAAGCGCATTAGTATTTCACAAAACTAGTGCAGAGCCATTTACCGTAACATATACTATTAATGCAGTAGTTAGAGAGATAAATAAGTAAAATGTTTTGATCTTGCTGTAATAATACGAGAAGAAAATTAAAAAAGTGAATTAATTGCGATGTAGGTTGTGGTAGGCGCGTAGAGCTATTATAATATTAGCACAAGCCCTTCAAAATTCAAGATCTGTAGGTTAACTAGCATTTTGTTTCATATTCTTCCAGATGGCGATCGTATATTATTTTGATTGCAATATATGAATCCATATAGTTAATAGATTGAGCTCAGAGGCACTTAACCTATTATCTCATTGGAGACGGCCAAAATGTAAGAGGACGGACCATACTGTATAATCATCAAGGACTAACAATAACAATAGTTTTAAGTCAAATAAGCATTTTATATATAAGCCTGCAGAATAGTGACTCGGGTTTCTGTTCCGTTCACCGAAAGTCATTATCATGGTAATGGGGAAAAGCCAAACACGGAACTGGCTGATAATAGCCCCTTATCAGCAGGAGGAGGAGGAGAAGAAGAAGAATAAAGTACATATGCAAAATTTGCTTCCAATAATTTGCTAATAAGCCTTTATTTAGGATAATAATGGCCTGTTTCTTCTTCTCTATCTGCCCATTCAGAAAGGAGAATAGAAACAAGGTGACTTTTATTACGAAAGCAAATTAGCCAATAATTAATCACACCCATTAGATGATTTTATAGATGATTTAGAGGTTAAATACAACGGTTATGATCAAAACTAATTTTGTAGTTTTTATTGCTACTTCATTATCCATAAAGGATCAGTCTTCTTCATGATAGAAAGCCAACCCATGTCTGGCGGCTCTATATTCATTTGCCAAAGTATTGCTATTATCTCTCCTCTATGATGAAGCTCTTCTGTCACGACATGAATTAATACATCTTTAATCCTAGACGTTCTTCTTATACCATCTTTATTTATTCTCCAAACTTTCCTGTCAAGATCTTCCAATTTTATATTAGATAGATATTCGTCAACTTTTGAGATAATCCTTGAATTATATTCAATTATTGAATTCCATGTCTGGTATTTGGAGTAATTAAATGGCCTGTTAGGATCCTCTAAACCTTGAATGGAGTAATTAATCCATGTATCTTCAACCCAAATTATATGAAGTAAAGTATCTTTCAAAGATAGCCATGCTATGTCATGATTTCTAACCATCTCTTGCCAAGGAATATTTTTTTGAAATTCATCGATGTAGCTCTGTCTTACTATATGGTTATACATGAATAGTTCTTTGATATCAGAAGGTTCCATTATTACGGTCTTACCCAGAACATAAGCACACTCTATTACAAAAAGATACTTCTTGTTAATAGTAGTATGCATCCTCGATAACTCAAAACAGTTTTTTGAATAGTAAAAACTGTATTTATTGTCATTTCTATTGTTTCCTTTTCTTGTTCATTTCTGATTTATTCTTTTCAACATAAATCAGATTCTTTCTATGCCATAAACTCTATTAATTTCTTCTGCAGCAAAAATGATCTAAAAATATATATAGTAAACTGCCAACCAAAAAGGATCAAAAATGACCTCTGTCAAGAGGACATTATCTATTACAAGAGTGTGTGTGTGATAGCAAGCACTTGTATGTGCCCTATCTATTTAGTCTACAATAAAATATGTCTGATGCATCTATCTTCTTCTCTGTATATTTGCCACCTTTAACATCATCAAGGATTTTGAATTTACCTCTACCTATGTGTATGATTTTTGCTTCAATCGTTTCTTCTTCAATGGATACAAGACACCATATTGCATCTTTTTCCATATTATATTATCTCAATTATAGTTATTGAATCAAAAGTATATGTCAGTTATCTACGTCTTTTAAGAGTTGGTAATAATGCCAAATTCATTTTAGAAGAGAGAGAGAGAGATCTATATGATCCAAAATTTTCTGCAAACAACATATATATCAAGCCATAATATTACTCTCTGTTTTCAATTTTGTAATGTTGAAACTATGGTTTAGCTACAAGGTTTATAATTCATGATAGCTTGGAATGATTATTCCAAGAGAACAAAAGAATGAAGAACAATGTTACATTGTGCGATATTCTTTTAGAACTAGATTTAAGAGATAAGACATTTTTCTATACTTAAAAGGTATAGTTTCTCTTGTCTATGTATTTTCTAATAATGGATCGAATATCATTTAAATTATATCTGGAAATAAACAGTTGTTGACTTATCCACAGTAAATTAACATTTCTTCGAGTTTTACAGTCATAAAGCAATCTAGATAAAAACAGTCTGATTTAGAAATCTTTTTATTGTCTTGTTATCGTTGCTAACAAAGGATTGACATCAGACAAGAATTTTTCACAGGAATCATTAGGCCTAGGTCTGCTTATAGTTGCAATAGTAGGAATAGCTTTCGCTACTAGTACTAACATATTAAACAATAATCAATTAGAGGCACAACAACAACAAACTCAAACCTCATTACCACATAATGCCAAAGGGCATGAATCTCATCAAGCAGTATATTTACTAAATTCAAGTCAAGGAGTAGTATACAAAGGAACAGTTACTTTCAATTCATCAAAAGCTGTAGATATTATAGCATATGAAGATGTAACAGGACAACAACTACAACAAAACACTAGTGCTTCTGCAAACGTTTGGGATGTGAATGGAAACAAATATGCTCCAAAAACACTTATGAAAAATGTAACTGAAGGAACTGTGAACTTTGAAGGTGCTGGCATCTTAACACATTCTACATCAAGTCAACCATACACAGTTACTTTCACTATAAATGCAGCTCCTATGAAACAATAAAAGTCAATGAATCAATCATATCTACTCCACTAATATTCTATTAATTTTCTTTAGTTAATCATACACAATCCTGTATGTTACTTTCAAATAAAATGTAATTATTGGTGTTGTTTCTTCTCCTTGTATTCAACAGCAATATAAGAACAAGTATAATTAGCCGGTTCGGTAGTATAGGTCACGCATTTAGAAAAGGCTCTGATAATTCTAGATTAGATTTTTCTTTTATATTAAGATGCGTAGTTCCATAATTGTTCTATCACTTTGGTTTAGGACAGACAAAATCTGTTTGTTCCCATAAAAAGGGTGAGATTAAATCTGATAAATTGTAATAGTGAGTATAATAAAAGAAAGAAAGGAAATAAAACATAAGATGGCAATTTCCGTAAAACCTATCTATAATACTTGACTACATTGTGCAGGTGCTATAGTAATGGTCAATAAAATAAAGGAAGCTAATAAGAGATTAATCTTGTTATTATTATCGTTGTTGTTGTTTTTGCCGCAGCTGCTTTGATTCTTCTTCCTGATGCATAGCGCCGCCAAGCACTAATAATGAAAACCCAATAACACCTATAGTTATAAACACCATTTCAGCATATAATGGAGATATTAATCCAAAGAAGATAGGCTCTGGGCGTTGAGTTGTGGGATTTAACTCTTGTTGCTCTGCATCATTTATTACAATAGAACCGAAAGGAATAGCACCCATAAATCCAATCGCTAACATAATAGCACCACTGATTATCAGGAGTCTCTTTTTCATGGTATATGCTACCATGACAGCACCAAGTGCAGCTTCTTTTTTCATAATAGGTCAAAACATATAGAGATAATATACTACATAAAACTTGCGATGTTATCTGATAAATGCTATTTTAATAAAAAGTTTCTGTTTCAGAAATATGCATATGCATGTTTATTGTACTCAAATAAATAACCAAGATAATGCAAGGCTACGTATCCTGCTATGATAGCATACCTAATAAACCTTGGAAATAGTGTTGTGTTCATAGCTCATATGCATAAATACATCACAATACATGACAATATAATTAACTAAAGCATATCTGGGAAGGTACAAAGAGAGATAAAGTTTGCGAGAACAGCGGCCACCAATATATATTTTTTAAATTAGATGGAGAAACTAAGTAATTCTTATTCTTATTGCTCTCAAGTATGAAATAGAGTCATTTTCAGCACCTATCATAAGTACGTAATCTCCTGGCTTCAAATCTGTTGAAGGTATAAAGGTAAATAAAACCTCTCGTTCTTCCCCTGCATCCATTGAAATTGATTGCTCAGTAAAATGTCCTATAGAGTTTCCGAGATCTCCTGTAGAGGTAAATGTTCCTGATGCAATCATACGAATATTGTCTAGAGAAGAAGAAGATGATGGTGGTGACTCTGCTGCTTTAACTCTGACTTGAATTTTTTCTCTTTCGCCTCTCTCTGTGGTTAGTTCTTTATCTGATTCAAAAACAGTGATTGAAAATGGTAAGTTTTTGTCGTCGTTGTCGTCTACTTCTAATTTACCAATCTTATTTTCTGACCATTCTGTAAACCAAATCTGATAATCTTCACCATCGTGATCTCGTCCTATGGAAAACTGTAGTACATTCGCAATACCACATGTCTCCTTGCTACTATTACTGCTAATAATATTATTACTACCGCTGTTATTATCCTCATTAGAACAGACACCCCATAACCTGTTCTGTGTCGGAACCCAATACTCAATTAGTTTCATATTTGAAGGATCAAACCTTGCTATCTTATTTCCTTGTTGTTCATTAAACCATATTGACCCGTCATTTGATTTCTTAATCCATGATGGTTGAGTATAACTGTTTTTGTAAATACTGCTAATATTGTTATTATTATTAATAGTATTTATATCACCAAAAATCCTAGGAGATGTTTTTGAAGTTACAAATTTTACTATATTATTATTATCATCATCTGGATCTATCTTGTAAAATAGGCTTGTACCTGGATTTGTAATCCATAAATCACCATCATTATGGATATCATCTACAACTAGTCCCCAAGGAGAGCTTAACCCTTGCTCCTCCTCAGGCAAATCATATATATCAAAAGATTTCTTATCTAAATCATATTTGAAAATCTGACCTTTCTGTGCTGCATATGATAGTACAGAGATCCATATTGCATCTCTTTTATTATCAAATGCAATTGATCCAGTTGTAATATAAACAGAGTCAATTCCTCTAAATCCTTCTTCAATAGGAATAGGAATTTGAGAAATTCCATCGGATGTTCCATTCTTCATTTCGCTTATATCTGCAATCCATAGTGAAGGAGAATATGTACCTACAAAGTAAATAATATTCTCATTGTTTGGATCAAACTCAATAGATAGTGGATAAGTTGTACCAAAATCTTCAGATTTACCTGGTATTATGTACATTTCAAATGTCTTTGAAGATTTGATATATCTCCATATTGCATTTTGTTGCTCATCTGTAAACCAAACATCTCCTCCTCCTTCTTCTCTTCTGCTGTCTACCTCTATTTCCCATACCTGTGAAAATCCACGTGGGCTTTCACGTACTTTCCAATTTGGAATTAGATGTTCTTTATCAAATTTGTCTTCTTTTATATTATAGCTTCCTAAAAGTCCTTTTTTTGTTGATACATACCAAACCTTATTTATCTCATTGTTATCATTATCATCAACATTATTATCATCTTCATCAGCAGCTATGCCTAATGGCATTTCACAAGTTTGTGGAAGTACATATTCAGTTATGTATTCATTAGAATTGGGCTTTGCATCAATACCACAAAATTCCCTTTGAAAAGTTTCAAGAGCTTGATTATCTTCTTCTTCTCTGCCTTCTTGTAGTGCCATTGCAATTTGTTGGTGTTGGTTTTTATCCCCATGAATGAATGCGATACTAGGAGATAAAAGTAATAGAAATAATATTATTACAGTTATACAAAAGAAAAAAATCTTAGTCTGATTACCTTCCATCTTCATACAGAAAAATAGGGTCAATTATTATATCCATAATAAAAAAATTGAATTTAATAATTATGTGTGGTGTATAGATATATCATTTATCTAATCTTTTCTCTTTTCTTTGATTGTCTGTATATTATGATTATCATTTTCTAAATTCTTTTTGTTGTTGCTGCTACTTGCTGTGTTAATCTTTTAAGCTCTGCGTCTAAACCTGAAGCGAATTCCTGTGGAGCGTCTGGCATGAATGGTATAGCTGCACCTTCAGGATGACCCTCTATGACTTCTAGCTGTCCATCACCAAACGGTGAAGAGCCTTTGAAGATCTTTGCTAATCCCGAAGTTTCTTTATTAGTAGTAAATGTCCATTGTTGGTTATGCAAGTTTCTATTCTCTAATTCCTTAACTTCTGGCATCTTTGAGCTATCAAATTTTGGTATTGGCAATGCTGCGCTACCCCAATTAACTCCTAATGTCTCTAATGATTTTGCAAAAACCTTTTCATGAGCTAAATCACGTACTATTAGATAAGATACAGTTGCTCTAAATGCTTTATTGTTACTCATTTCATAAAGACGGCACTTTTGTAATCTTCCAGTAGCTTCGAGCATTAAATTGTAAATCATGTTTAATACCAAGTTACCACTATCATATACATAAGTAGCCGACCAAGGATTACCTGCAGCATCTACTGGTCTAGAGCTCTGACCTGCTACAAGAAAATGATGTATATTAGGCGATTCAAGTGCAATTGAAAGTGGTAGGTCTTGAGGATCTGCTGCTGGACTTGAAGCACCTTCAAGCAATACGTTAATAGTGTTGGCTACAAGTTCTACATGACCCATTTCTTCTGATGCAATGCTTCTTAACAGATCTTGATAGTGCCTTGCATCTCCTCTAAAGTTCATATTCTGAAAGAGATATTGCATCATTGTTCTCATTTCCCCAAATTGTCCACCAAGACCTTCTTGTAATGCTTGAGCAGCTCTAGGATCTGGTTTCTCTGCTGGAGGTATTTCGTTTGGTAATTTGTTTATGGATAAAAACATATTTTCTTCATCCTGCTGTGTTCAACAAATTAGTTAATACTTTGGGTATTATGTGTGAAAGCAGCATTCAGTTTGAAAGTTACTTGGGTTTTATTATCTTTACAGTATTACAGGATTCTGACCAAGGATCAGTTTTATGTTATCGTTTCATGATGCAATTTATTGATGATCTATTAAATCCAAGCGCTATACTAATATGGGTGTGATATCTTGCGTAGAATTATCTTTCCGGGGATTATTGCCATCCAAAAGTAGTAGGCAATTTGAATATTAACAAAAGAAATAAGAATAGAAATTGCAAATGCAGTTGGCGGAAGAAGGGACTGAAGAAAAATGTTTCTTGTTTGTATACAACTTAAGCTTTTATCAATTAGATTATTCTTCTTCGCGTGTAACCAAATTGATGCCAGCAATGATCCAGTTATAATCAGAATTAATGCATATATTATAAAGATAATATGATATAGTCCATAATCTATTTGCAGACTAGTGGCAAATGAAATAAGCGTAATGAAGAACAAGAATAAAAGATTTAGCCATATCATTATTGCGTGGGAGCCTGTAATATGGTTGAAAACCTGATGATATGAAATCCAGTAAATTCCTATAATGAAAAAGCTAATAACATAAGTCTCAAATTGAGGACGTAACTCTAATAATTTGGCAATGAGCTCTGTTTGTGTGATGTTATTATCGTGTAAATTAGGTAATTGAATTGAAATGGCCATAAATGTTATTGAAAATGCAAAAATAGCATCAGCAAATGAAATTACATGTTCTAACCTTATTTTACCATGTATATTTTTATCGTCATGCATAACAAGATAGTTTTGTATGCAACAAGTAACAAATACTTGTCGTTATAACATTGTCCACCTCCTGTTTCTTTCCAACTACATACAAATACATTTGCAATTCAATATTTATTATTATGAAT
The DNA here is from genome assembly GCA_035642715.1 of Nitrososphaeraceae archaeon. GTDB lineage: Archaea > Thermoproteota > Nitrososphaeria > Nitrososphaerales > Nitrososphaeraceae > JAJNBK01. Next base: position 21,726 of record DASQRW010000104.1, read on the forward strand.
AAGAATTATTATTGTTATTTACCTGAAATGCTGTGTTTCTTTTCGGAACTGTAAAAGAAAACGCTCTATTATCATAGATAGTGGGTATGGAGTGCATAGTATATAACGCATTTAGTCTATGGCTGAGCTATTTGACAATGAAGTCACTTCTAAAAAAAGGATTCTAATTTATGTAAAGCATTGAATTAATGTTACGTTTCTCCACATTGCAAACAGTCAGTATTATCTTTTTTTATAATCTTTGCTTTCATTCGGAGAGATGGTTGGTTATCATGTTTTTCAAAAACATGATTAATATATTTTTCATAGCTAGTGAATTCTGATTCACATGCAGGACATACAACACGATAATAGATCAATATATAATTATACTCCTACATAGCCATCCTATATCTTGCAGCTCCTATATAAACAACATAACTTATAAGGATAGATTCTGTTAAATTCAATTTAATCATAAGGGTTAGTTAATTCTTCCCTTTGTATTTTAAAAAGTAGAGTAAAAAAGCAATGATGACAGGAAGAAGAAGAGAAGGTGATAGAAAGAGACAAATGAGCAAATCAACTATATTATAAAAATATATAATGTATGTTTATCTACTAAGCAAGTAGAAATGGCAATTGATTTCTATGCCTTTTGGAGCAGCAATAGTAGTATAAGTGAATCTTTGCTACTTATTTTATTTGTAATAATAATTGCTTCATGGGTGTATGTCTTTATCATTTCCGTTAAGTCTCATATTCTTATTCCCACGATCCATCCTAACCAAGAAAGAAAGATGTTCCTTTCGCCATTGCATCTGATCAAGAAAAGCATATTAATGCCCTATTATAATCATCATTCTAAAAAAAGGATATCTAGAAATTATTCTTCCATTCCATTTGTAAGTGTTATAGTACCAGCTAGAAATGAGCAAGACCATATTAAAAGGTGTCTGTCATCATTATTGACTCAAAATTATAGTAATTTTGAAGTAATCGCAATTGATGATAATTCAACTGATGATACATTGAAAATAATGAAAGAGATAGAAAGAACTATAGCACCTGCAAACAATAGGTTGAAGATTATATCTTTGACTCATAAACCGGACAATTGGACTGGCAAGACGTGGGCTTCACAGCAAGGATATCTACAGAGCAGTGGAGGTATATTGTTGTTCACCGATGCAGATACCTACTATAATAATAAAGATACAATTTTGCTTACCATTTCATATATGCAGAAAGAAAATTTAGATGTGTTAACTGGTATACCTTCTGCAGAAGCACTTCGTGATTTTTGGTCAAAGATTATAATACCACTATGGGCACTGGTCAATGTTCTCTTTGGTGTTAAAACAGCTCATGTAAACAATCCAAAGTCAAAAGTAGCATATCTTATGGGAAGTTTTATTCTGATACAAAAGACAGTATTTGAAAAGGTAGGAACATTTCATTCTGTTCGTAAGGATATACAGGAAGATAAAGCGCTCGGACAGCTTATTAAGGAAGCAGGTTTCAATATGAGACTTGTCAGGCTAAATGGGATGATGTCAGCTCGCTGGTCTCGTAATCTTCATACTCTCTGGCATGGCATAGGAAGGACACTTGCCCCTATTGCAATCACAAATAGAGTGAAAATTATTATAAATTTACTATTTATATTTTTTATTTCTGCTTTGCCATTTATGATCCTCCCATATACTTTATCAATTACTGTTATACAACAAATTCCGTTTATGTCTACTTCACAACTTCTTCTTCAATTCAAATTTCATTTACTATTATTTCTAAATGTTGTCTCTTGTCTTATAGTAATTATTGGAGCAGCAATAAAGGCTGTCAAAGAATACAGACTAACACCTGTATACTGTCTATTGGCTTTCTTTGCTGCAATTTTTCTAACTATTGCTTTTCTCTATACTACTCTTCCATTATTGATATCAAATAAGACAAAACAAATAACATGGAGCGGAAGAAAATATGTTTACGATAGAAAAGAAGAAGAAAAATTTCCAGCATGAATCTCCCCATATATTATTGATATGAGTATTCTCTTGTTAATGTTAAATTAATCTGTATAAAACTAAGACACCTAAAAAATAAGAATTGCCTATCTAAAAAACTAAATCTAGAAAAGTAGCTATTATTGATGTAGTTATTGCCCTTTCTTATTCTTTCTTCCTAGGTATAAATTCTAATTCTACTCCACGTTTATTGTTATAATTAAAGGTAAAAACTTCATTGGATAAAATAGGTAGGAAGCTTGACATTTCTGCGTTTAAGCATATAAGACATTTCTGATCTTCATAACAGTATTTCCTATTTTCAAAGTTGATAAGATTTTGTAACTGGATGACCTGTTCCTTGATAATGTTTTGTATCATGTTTATTGACTGAAGAATCACAGCAACATACATAGCCCATTTAAGATTATCCTCAGACTGATATTTGACTATCTTATAATAGAAACTAATGCTGGTTGAAGATTTGAGAACGCTTTCTAATGTGCTGTCAATCGTTTCCAGCATAGTTTTTCAACTAGATAGGTTAAAATGCAAAACCTATCATAAATGTTATATTAAATTATAACAAATGAGGAAATAAATTTTTGAATACAAAATATAGTAGGTTACTTACAATCATCATCACCTTCGGTATCATTGCTACAGTTATTATTATATTCATTTACTATTATTATCCTCAAATTTTATTCCTACCACCACATATTCCTATTACTACTACTGCAATACATAACTTCAAAGTGAAGGAAATCTATCCTACAAAACAGAATGGAAAAGAATGGTTTATCAATCTAGATGATCCTACAGCAGACGGAATATTTGATCCTCAATCTAAACTAACACAACAGCCTGATGGTTCATGGCAGATAAAAGGAAGAGGTGGTTCAGGGAAATATGAAGATCAGGTACGAATGAACGTAAATACTCCCAAAGGTGAACAGCAATGGAAAAATGTAGAGATAACAGGATATGCTAAAGTAATGTCAGCAGAATCATCAAAGGATCGTCTAGATTGGTATGCAAGGGGTGCTAGACATAGCAGCGGTGTTCCGTGCGAAGGTACTTCTCTGAAAGGGAATATACGTGTAAATGGTGAAGTCTTTTGGCAAAAGGAGATATGGCATACTGGTGGATATACAAATGAAAAAGCTAGAGCTGTTGCTACTGAAAATTCCCTTCTTGATAGGTGGATAGGATGGAAAGTAGTGATATATAACATAAACAATGACAAAGCAGTAAAGATGGAGTCGTATTTAGATGATAAAAATAATAATAATTGGAAAAAAGTAACAGAGCTAATTGATAAAGGTGGTTGGTATGCCGATACTTCAGATAAGGTGTTTTATAGTGCTAATTGTGGCAGACCCAAAGATTATATAATAACAAATTCTGGTCCAATAGTTACTTTTAGATCAGACAATATGATATGGAACTTTATAGATTTAAGTGTAAGAGAGATACAGCCTCCATTGCGGTAACCAAATTCATTTAAAAGTAAATTCTCGAGAGCTTCTATATTCTTCTAAAGTCTACCCTAGCAATTAGGTGATCAAATTCATTTAAAATCCTATCTCTTTTCTTAATAATGATATTGATAAGAATATTTAATTTATTAATCAAAATTTAGCATTTAAATTGAGTATGTATTGTATGTATTGTACCATCGTCAGCAGCCTATTTTCTGCTTTGACTAACTTGACGTTCGCTGAGAGACCTGTAGTAAATTGGAAGCATTTAAAAATGATGAGAATTGGTATCACTCTGCAGGATTTGAATAATCTGTAAAATAGATTTGGTTTGATGAATTACTATAAAGATATAAAAACCTCTATGACGTTTTATCTATAGAGTATGTCTAATAATAATACTATTACCAGTAACGAAAATTCATTATCTAATACAGATTTTACCTTCAAATATACAGAGTCAGGCGGCTTAACTGCACGTTATTTGCTAATATCCTATGATTCAAAGACAAATATTCTTGCTTCCTCTACAGACATTAGCGGCAGCAATACATCCCAAAAACCTCTCTCTGAGGCAGATAAAGCTGACTTAAAAAATACAATAACGGAAAGTGAATTCTTTAAAACTAAAACTGACTATCCCCCAGAAAAAGAGGATGATCCAAGTCTTGTCTCATTTAATCTAACTGCTACAATAGAGGATAAGACACATACAACAGCATGGACAAATACATCCAAAGAAATGCCAGATGGTATAACAAAGATTGTTGATGAAATTAAAAAAGTAGTGGCTAAAGAGAAAGCAGTATAGTTTTATTTATTAGTATGAAGAACAAATTCTGCCTGTTGCAAAAAGCAACATAAAGTTTCTCTGACCTTATTTCAATATCCTATCTTAAACTGCGGATTCGAAATTTCCTTCCCGATATAGATCATTGATATTATACTAAATACTTGATTACATATAGAGATTATTTCAATAATTTTTTTTTCCTTTGACCAATTCTTCAATCTTACGAATTATACTCATATGATCAGCTTCTGGTTCCGTGGTAACATAGAGAAGATGGTTGTCGCTTAACGGCATAGTGATACGTTTCATCTTTTCATATTCAGCCAATACGTATTTTCCTTTTCCAATCTTTGGCGCAAGTTTGCTGCGTATTTTCCATGCATTCACCGCCAGTTCGAGTGATTTTTTGCTTTCTTCACGAGTTAGCAAATTTGTTATTCCTTCACGTTGATCAGAATACATAATATTGCCATTATTATCACATATAGTAACTAGCCTAACCTGAGGATCGCTCTTCATAATCTCTTCATAAATATCTTTATACTCCCTCCATTTATGATGAAGCTTTTTTTGATGATGTTGGACTTTGCACTTTTCAGAACAATAGAAATTTCCACAGCAATAACACTCTATTAGATAATCCTGAGACTTCTCGCCGCACATTACACAAGTTGAAGTCATGTCCATGTAGATATTAATAAAGAAGTATAATAAAAGCTATTTTATTTTTATCTTTTTTCTTTTATATATTAATATTACAAGAAAGTATGTATAATGATCCAAATTTATTTGGGGAGATATTTACAATATATTTACAAAAATCACATAAGAAATGCAACATACCTTAGGTCTTACTCCAATATCGTTGAGCAGTTTAAGTATCATCATCGACTTTAATTTTCAGTTTAATTCTTTGATATGATCACTAACTGCGTTGTGATATCCTTCTCAGTATAGACCTTGATCTCTTCAGTTACCTTTCTTGCAATATAAAAGTCATGTCATAAGGATATTGCGCTTTGTTCTAGTTTCCGGGATTTACCATTGAAAACAGAGGCTGCATAATCTCATCTGCTGATATCTAAGCAGCTTCCCAAATAAACATGATATGATCTCCTAATTCTTCATGTTTTACTAACTTACATTCAGCATCGTCGCAGCTCGATATGGATTTGACTACTAAGGGTACTGTACTCACAGATGCTATCAAATTTTTAGAATGGTCTAATGAGAAATTGAACTTTTCACAAAAGAAAGAACAGGAAGACAATGAAGAGTCTAAAGAACCTGATTAAAGTTCCTGCCGAAGCTCGTCTGTCAACGCCTGAAGAGCCTCAGGTCTTCCAAGATACTGAGCTCGCGTATTCTGAAATGCAGCAAGACGCCATTCGGGACCACTTTTTATGGCAACAAGCATATGAATTGAGTTTCGCTCCAGGTCAATATCTGACTGCCCGGCCATCACCGTCCCACTAACCGAGTGCATTACAGCAACATCGGAAGTTAAAAAGCCCACACTCCTAATTTTCCCTACAAGACGGCTACCTTTGACGAATCTGTCAAAGAGCTGCTGGTGAAACGAGGCGATTTCCCGACGCCCTTTGAGATATGTGCCATCAAACCCTACAAGATCTCCATCCTCGGCATACGGAGCAGCGAAGGCCTCCCCATTGCCTCTGTTCCAGCCATCAACCATTTGTTGATAAAGTTTCCGGATAGCAGCCTCGTCATCAGATTTTGAGGTTGATGGTTGAGATGTTTGTGAATTCATGGTTTATTCCTCCAAAACTAATGAACTTTAGATGTTACAAATCCACAGACAACAGAAAGCAAGCTTAACCATTTTCTTTTGTCTATACCGGTGTGATTTTTTAATTCAATAAAGTCTGCCTGCCAGCTTTGATTCAAACAAATTCCTGACTGTTCTGACATCTTTTGCGTCTGATGTTCTTTGAAGCTTTTATAAAAGTTAAGCTCCTATACCTTAAAATATACTGCCAACTCTTAGTTTGATTTACAATGGTATCTTTGTATTTTCCTATAGTTATAGGACCTATGACTTGATATGAACGTAGATTTTTAAATTTATACGATCAATATTGATAGGCCCAAAAAATAAATGAAGTAGGTTTGGTTTAGGAGGTAGGAATTACATGGTAACGTTTATGCATTTTCACGCATATACTGATTATTGTCCGTTATAGGAAATCAATCTTTATTAAAACATCTAATCTCTGACATTCAACAATGCTTTTACCAATAGAAAGAATGTCATTATACATCTTTTTATTATTGTATATTACCACATTTGCTGCAGAATTTCGCTTGTTTAGGAATTGCTGATCCACAGACAATACAATTTTTAGTTGTTGTCGTCGTCGTTTCCTTTCCACCGCTCTTCCTAGAAGGTCGTTCCAGCTCAATATCTACTGGCTTGAATGTGGGTTCTTGCTGCTCTGGTGCAGGCATAATATATTCTCCTCTTCCTCCTCCTTCTCCTCCGCCAACAGCTCCACCAGTACCTACAAAGCCCCCTATTCCAAAACCAGCCTGAGGAGGAGAAGGAGAAGGAGAAGCGTTTCCACCAGTAGCATTTTTCATCGGTGTGCCCTTGTCGATTGCTGACTTCATTTCCAAAATTACTCGAATCGCAAGAAAATTCATTGCAGATGTAGCCACCAAATATTCACCAATTTTAGAAAAATATTCTTTTTCATTAACCTTTCCTTGCTTGTACAGCTGTGTTGAATCGATAAACGACTCATACTTGTCTTGAGTATCATTTATCTGCTGTTTCAATTTCTCAGTCAGTGATCCTAGAACATCTACTGCGCCAGAATACATTATTATTGTTAAAGATGTAGATTGCGGCATTAATAAAAGTTTGAACTTACCTGAAATTACTTAATATTACCTAAAACAATTGGTAACGTCAACATAGAAATTCCTATGCCATTAGATGAAGTTTGTATTGTAAAATATTTTTTCGTTATTAGAATCTGATAAGTGCTGATTCATTTTTAGATTGATGGTAGAAGTTTAAGAATACTATTAGATGGTATGTCAAGGAGACACATAAAATAGTAGCAAGGACAAGGTAATAGTTGTAATTTTTTCTATTTCTTTATCTCTCAAACCTCTGGATTTGGATTAGCCTTAGTATAACAGAGGAAGAAAGATTCTATGATTTTTTATTTTTTTTGTCTCTTGCGATAGATAGATAGCGTTAATAGCCAAACTCACTGATACAAAAATGGAAAGGCAGAAAAGTAAAATATGAACAGAATACAGAAAATTTTGATTTTTTCGTTAATATTCATGTCTGCAATAATGTGGCTTGTATCAATACAGCAGTACGATACGATGATGTCTACCATGATGATGTTCTACAATCCAATAGCATTATCCATATTTACATTGATCTGGATAACAGGGATGGCTGCAATGATGTTTCCAGCAATTTCTCCTATGGTTTTACTCTACGACAGACTGATTAAAAGTGACAACAATAGTAGAGTTAATAGAAGAGTGAAAGAAGGAAAATCATCTCTGATTGTTAGTAAAGGGAAGGAGAAAGAAGAAGAGAAAGAAGAAGTAAAGAAGTCTTCATCATTATTAGCATTTCTACGATGGCCATCGTATTCGTTAAAGATAATATTATTCGTTGGCTCCTATCTTGCAGTATGGGCTTTCACAGGTATTGCCCTCCTAATAGCATGGTCAGTCCCAATGAATTATTTCTTCATGGGAATAAATTCTTTCTTACTTAGTAAGCAACAACTTGATTTAGTATTTGGAATCTTACTAATAATATCAGGATTATATCAATTCAGTCCGCTAAAAACAAAATGCCTTGGATATTGTGAGTCTCCAATGAGCTTCTTTATGAGAAGATGGAGAAGTGGAACAATTGGAGCAGCCAAGATGGGAACATATCATGGCTTATACTGTCTTGGCTGCTGTTGGCCTTACTTTCTGCTAATGATAGCTTTAGGTTGGATGAATTTGTTTTGGATGGCCTTATTTGCAGCTGTAATATTTGGAGAGAAAATATGGTTACGTGGTGGTATATGGGTCGCTAGGAGTGCAGGGATTAGTTTTATGATTGTTGGGGTTTTGGCAATACTTGGGCTAATTGAAATCCCAACTGGCATCGAGATTGGTAAAGATAATTCAGTTATGGATGATAGCATGCATATGACTCCGATGGATATGGGTAATAATAACAATATCAATATGAAAGACAATAATAATATGGACATCAATGAAAACACAAAATAATAGAATACCTAATGTAAATAACGATGTATGATATAAAATAACTTTACTAATAATACTTAACTGCAATATGATGAAAATATCATCATAAAATTCAAAGAATGAAAATAGAAGATTCGTTGATGGTGGTAATGCATTTTTTCTTTCATGTTGGTGCGTTTAATACTGCCTCTATTGCATAGGTTACATGGACTTTAGATAATAAAATGTTATTAGTTATATTGAAAAAGAAAAAAAGAGATTTTATGGGATTACCGTTTATTAGTCTCAGTCAGATGTGTTATATGGGTCATACGAATCATACGAATCATATGAATCATACATAGGTATTTCATAAACTAACTTTTCGCACAATTTGTACACCTTGTAGGTTTTGTCGTCGCCGAATTTGTAGTCGTCATAGTAGTCAATTACCTTATCGCACATTTCGTATATCTTGTTAATTTTGTCCTCTGCGGACTTTTCAGCGGCTAAGGCTGGTGTTGCTACACTGCTTAATGTTCCAACTGCTGATAAAGCCAGCAATGATATAATACCTAAGATGATTGAGTTCTTCATCAAAACAATTTGAGTATGTAATTATAAAGGCTTTCATTATCTTTTTTTAGGAATTCTATATTTTTTATATATAAATAAAGAATTTCTATTGAAATTTTATATAGGTCTATTTACTAATTCTTTTATTAACTTATTGTAAAGCTTGTCAGAAATTAAATCGACTAGCAAGAGCTTTTAATCTTATATTTCATTATTGAGATGTTCTTGCTCTTGTTTTTTTGCGTTTACAACAGCTAGTATACAAATTCAATAAACCTTTAGAGCTTGCCATTTCATCATTTATTGAGTGCAAATACTTCTTCAATTGCTGTATTTTAGACTCTAATGTATTTACCCCATCTTTGAGCAATTCATAACGTTATTCAAGATATGGTGTTCCTTATCGGCAATTGCAAGAGCATTCATAACCTGCTATATAGTGCCACCTTCTTGCCAACTTATGCAAACGTTACAATATATCCTAACCTCCTCTCCTAACTCTTTACAAGCGGAATAGATTTTATCCAGTAGCCTAAGGTTTCAATGTTCTTAATACATTTTAGATATCCTTGGCTGCCATAATTTTAGGGTTATGGCTAATTCTAGAGATGCCCTACCGTTAGAAAATAATTCATAGGCTTTGGCAGCAAATGAATAAGATGGTTGTTGATTATTAGTCGTAGTAGTGTTATTCTATTTTTCTTCTTTCTTTAGTATGGTGCTTATATATTACTTGGCTACATTCTAAGCCGTTTTGCTGTCTCTAGAAAAGTCTTACTATACTTGTAATAAGTGAACTGGAATTAGACATTAATAGGAGGACTATTCACATTTACAACAAATACAATTCATTTCATTATATATATATATATATATATATATTCTATTGATCCATCTACTCAACGATGAAAAGAAAGTTACTCTTTCATTTTGCTACTTTAAGATACCAGAGAAAAGAGAGTGAATAATTGCTGAAACTCTTCGTATAATTAATTCTTATCATTATGGTTTCAAAAGTTATCATTATTATAGTATATTGATTACTGATTGAATAGGGAAATGATCACTAAACCCAGTCAATGGATCTCTGCCAACTTGAACCTTTTCTAGCTCTCCGTTAGCCTTCTTCTTCATATATTCAAATGACATTGGGCTTGCTTTGAATATTGGATGAATTTTATTTTCTTGGCTAATAGATTCAAAATTTTCTGCAAGAATGTGGTTGGACATTTTAGTCGACTTGTCAATTTTTATCTCATTCAAATCCATTTTTAATCCTTGTTCTCCATTGAGTAATCCTCTTGATATTATAAATTGGTCAAATAGATCTAAGCCTCCGTTAAAGAAAATAGTACCATCTGGAATAAGGTTCCACATACAATTATACAAAAATGAAGGCTGATAAAGATAGTTATGCTTATCAGTCTGATTATTAGTTGGCCATTTTTTCAAATTAGGATGTTCAAATATTTCTTTCCATTGAATCAATCGATTTTTATCTGGAGTAGCCCGTAAATAATCTAAGATACTTCTATCAAAAGGATTATCATTCAAATCCCCCATAACTAAAACATTCTTATTCCATTTTTGATTTAGTTTAGCTAATGATTCTTCATCTTCTTTAAGATTATCCGGCATTTCTTTCAGGTAGTCTAAGGAAACCTTTAATACGCTCTCCACTGCTCTTGCACAATTTTCAGCAACAGCTATTCTGAGAGGTTCTGTTTCAAAGCGACCTCCAGTCCTTGAGGGCCAATGATTTACTAATACATTCAATTCAGAATTGTTATTATTTATCACTGATAGATTTACTTGAAAGATATCGCGTGTTGGATATCTAAAATAGATATTGTGACTTTTTGCATCAATAAATTTGAAAACCTTTTTGGAATAAATAAGGCAGGTATCTATTCCTCTAATGTCCGGACTATCTGTATATTGAGCAATCTCATAAATATCCTGTTTACCCATTTTTTCTATGAGCTTTTTGGCTAACTCTTCATTTTCAATTTCACACAATCCTAACAAATCAGGACCTTGATTGTTATGTAATGAATTAATGACATTGGCTAAATTCTCAATTTTTTTATCTTTAGCTGCATCATTCCAACCTCTTTCTGGAGTAAATTCAAGGTCTGAGCCAATCACTGAAGAAGATGAAGTATCAAATAGATTACCCAAATTCCAGAAAGCAACTTTAATGTTACTATCCATATTGCATTTGCTAATTTATGTAATATAATGTATTCTTAAAGTGGAATGTTACCATAAAGTGCAATTTTTTCTTTTCATAAACTAACTGAAAACTTTACATAAATATAGAATTAAAAAGAAGTTTCTCATATCCCTCGTGTTATTTCAATACTTGTTAGGATATGCATTACAGCTTTTCAAATGTGTCCAAGGCTCCCGACAATTTATAAAATATATGATGTTACGTGAATTATATCATCTAAATGTCAAGGAGCATTCATTTCTAGGATCTGGTTCGTCGCAGACATAAATAGATCCCTTCTCAACAATTGAGATCGTATGTGTTAGAATCTCATTTTGGTAGTTTCATTCATTATTTTTTTGTTATTGTTAGTAAGTATGCAAAGTTAATGCAAATGATAAAGAAGTCCCATTTCATGTAATTATGCGATAGGCCTGATATTATAGTTACAATTCATTTATCTTATAATGGCTAACAGCAATTAGATATATCGATGGATACTGTAGATGCAAGAAAAATATCCCGCACTAATGGCTATTCAAATCTAGAACAGAACTTCCCGCCAGGATTTAAAATTGAGAGAGAAGAAGATTTGGATAGATATATCACTTTGAGCATAGGCCCCCAACATCCTGGGTCTGGACATATGCGAATAGTTGTTGTAGTAGATGGAGATATAATAGTACATGCTGATCCCGATATAGGTTATGTCCATCGAGGTGAAGAGAAAATGTCAGAATCCAGAACCTTTGTGCAAAATGTACCACATATTGAAAGACCGGTTATTCATGACTCAAGTGGCATCCTCTATTCTTATTGTCTAGCTGTCGAAGAACTTCTTAGTATACAAGTACCTCAAAGAGGACAGTATCTTCGTGTAATAATGGCTGAGATAGACAGGATAAATTATACGTTGTATTGGTTAGCAATACTTGGAATTTTCTTAGGTCATTCTACAATGTTTATGTGGCCTACAGCTGATAGAGAGTTGTTTGTAGACCTCGGGGATATGGCTTCTGGACAAAGAATCACGCATGCATATCTTGTACCTGGAGGTGTCCGCAGCGACATTCCATCCGAATTTAAAACTAAGGCATTTGAGTTCATAGACTATTTTGAGAAGAGATTAAATGAATATGATAAGATATTTTACAATAACCCGTTATTTAGGCAACGAAGTGAAGGGATAGGAATTTTGAGAAGACAAGATGCCATAGATTTTGGTACTACTGGTTCTGTGATAAGGGCTTCTGGGGTAGATTATGATGTAAGAAAAAAAGAACCCTATGAAATCTATGACAAGATGGATTTTGAAGTCCCTACAATGAATTCAGGCGATTCATTTGCAAGAAGTATTCTTCCAATCTATGACTTGCGCCAAAGTATCCAGATTATACGTCAGTGTTTAAAAGATATCCCAGAAGGCCCATTCAGGTCTAAACTTCCTCCTACGCCAAAAGGCCCTCCTGGTGAATCTTATAGAAGAGTTGAATCTGGCAGAGGAGCATTAGGGCACTATATTGTAAGCGATGGTAGTCCTAAAGCATACAGACACAAGATAAGTGCCCCATCATTTAGAAATTTGCTTGTGCTGCCGTATTTATTAAAAGGAGCAAGGTTAGCTGATCTACCCATGATTTATTGGAGTCTTAATATTTGGCCTATTGAGATTGAACGGTAAGAAGAGTAAAGCTCGAAATTATACAATGTATCTCCAATTCTTTTATTCTATAAAACACAAAGTAATCTACTCATGATAGAGTTACTAGATGTGAACCCCAATGAAAAAAATCGATAGTTTGTTGCCGAAATTAACTGATCCAGGTGCTGGTTTTAATGCTTTTATTGGTAAATTAGGAGACATATTAGTTGAAGCAGTTGACAAGCCGCTTAAGTATGCTATCAATTGGGGACGAGCCTTCTCGTTATGGCCTGTACATTTAGAAACTGGCTGCTGTAGTGTAGAACTTGGAGCAGCATCTAGTCCAAGATTTGATTTAGAACGCTTTGGTGTGATTGAAGCCTTTGGTTCATTAAGACAGTGTGACCTCTTAATTGTTCTTGGTACGGTAAATAGGAAGATGGCACCTAGGTTAAGATTAGTATACGATCAGATGCCTGAGCCAAAATATGTTATAGCAATGGGAGCCTGTGCAATTACTGGCGGGCTATATTTTGATTCATATAATGTGCTTCCAGGGGTAGACGGTGTCATTCCTGCAGATGTATACGTTCCAGGCTGTCCACCAAGACCTGAAACTCTTATTCAGGGAATAATGCTTCTGCAAGAAAAAATAAAAAGAAAAGAAATAAAGCAAGTGTAGAGAACTAATAAGTAAAAAATGACATATGTAAAATTTTGTCTGTCTGCAAAAAAAAGATTGTTTTGATATTGGAGAAGAAATAACAGAGAATAATCTTAAAATAACTTATAATTACATGGTACTTTATTGAATATAAAAAGTGGTAGAAAACTGAAGAGTAAAAATGATAGCAACATAATAACAGCGATAAACAGAAAGGATGACTTGCGCATATTCATATTTAATTCAACGCCTGGATTTCAGTTTTCTCTTATTGTATTGTTTGCCATTGCAAGAAAGTATTATCATAATAACATAAGAAAAGACAGTAATAATAATAATCAACGAACAAATAACAATTTTGTATTTGCATTTTCTTCACGCGAGTTTAGAGATACTTATAGTAAGCTTGCATATGATTTAGGATTATCCAGACAGCTAGTAAGAGAAATTGCATTCCCCGAATATACACTTACTTTACTATATTTAGGATTTATACGTGAAAAAGAAGACACAGGCGAATATGAATTTTCATTAAGTTTGGATGAATCAAAGTGGCTTGCATCTGTAGCATTAAACATTATAGAAACAGGAATTAGATCACCTATAGAGCAGGATACAGGCATCTTCAGCCGTAATTTACGCTCAAACCAAGAGATTGAAGACTTAATAAATGAAATAGTGTTAACTAAACCCTCTTTACATCAAAGAAGAGATAAAGAAGAAGAACAAGGCCAGAATGAAAAACTTGTCACTCCAAGAAGTAGGGATTATGGTAAGGGAAGGCCTTCATATATTCCAAATAAGCAACCACCAACAACATATACTCTAAGAAAGAAGCTAAGCCCAGATGAAATTAATAGGTTGCAGAAAGAATTTACGGGACAGACCTGCGAGGACTGTGGCAGAAAAATACTCTTAGATGATTTTGATATCTGGATAGGTGAACCTATGAAACGAACCCCTTCAAACGTACAGGATCAAAGAATGAGTGATATTCTTGCAGACTCGACAACAATAACAAAAGATTCTGCTGATAATAATATAACTATAACTCTTGATTCTAAAATACATTCTACAGACAGAGAGATTCTGGAACTTGGATATGGCATATTGCCGATGGATGGAAGAAATGGCTTTATTGCATTTGCAAAGCCAATAAGGAATTGTCCTATCTGCGGACACAATACATGGAATTCTATGTCAGTATCGCCAAACTTTTAGAACAAATTCTTTATTTTCTAGCCTTTAACAGAAAAATATGGCATTATGCAGAAGCAGTTATTAGACGGAATAGCGAGAGATTATTCTTTAAAGTTATGTTTCACCAGTAGATTTTTCGAATATAATGCGAACAGTGACAGAAGATGTGACCTATCTGAACATCAAAACGAAAAATGCCTCGTAGTACTAATTCAATTCAATACTTTAGTATAATGCGAGCCAGTTGATTATGAAAAGCAAGTCCATTGGAGAGTAAATAAAGTGCCTTACTCTTTCCAAATCTGCTTTAACAATTAGGCGATGAAACCATCTAGATTGTATTTCATTCCTTAACAATGATTATGATAGTAATATTATAGATGTATTAATCCAAATTTAATATTAAACTGGGCAATACTGTACCTGCATTATTATTACCCTCTATTCTCTGCTTTGACCAACTTGACGACTAATTTGACCGCCTAGATGACGAACTTGATGTTTACTGTCTGATTAAAATTGGAGCATTTGAAAAGGGTGAGTATTTAGACTGTCTGAAAAATTAACGACTAAGATTTCAAACCAAATGAAAGACACGGTAATACGGCTATATCTTCAAACAGCGTCTAGAAATGATATTCTAGAACTTGCGGTTTAAGTGAAGGCACAGTATCTAACACAGTAGAAGAATGGAGTATAGATAAGTTATCCTGATGCTGAATCTCTAAGAGAACTAGTAATTAATCTAAACAAGATTTGGAATAGACATGCCAGCTCAATGTGACGAAGGATTTAGAATATTGAGGAATATGAAGAAATTAAGTGTAAATGAGAATCAATTTGAATCCTTAAACCTTGGAATTTATGAGTATTGTAAAAGATTGATTGATTGATTGATTGATTTGATACCTAAGGATATTGTATTTCTAACTTGCAAGCAGTGATCAAACTCTCAAAGATATCCATTTTGCAAAGATACAAGAATGCATTGAAAAAAGAAAGATGAGACAACAAAGCTAGAAGAAGAAATCAAAACCTTAAATAAAGAAACATTAGACGTTGAGGCATCAGGAGGAAAAGAAAAGAAGAGGCAAAACAAAAAGAATTAGTATTCAAAGATTTAAAGAAGATAATAACAGAGAGAGGATCAGGCAGGCTTAACCACTTCAATATTACATAATAAACCAAATTTGTTGAAAAATAAGGAAAAAGCTAAATAAACAAAATCCTGCAAACTATTGCAGCTGCACATTAGATAAAGTATATTCTACTTTTCCTTAACTTAACTTTGAAAAGGCCTTTTTAAGATCATCAAGAATCATTAGAGGATGCATTTCTACCTTTGCTTTGAATTCTTGGAACAGTGGTTCAAGTATTATAGGAATCTTGTCTGAAGTATCCATATTTACAATAAAGAACATAGTCCTGTTCCCATTGCTTGGACCAAAATATGCAGCCTCGGCTTTCACATTATTAATATAATCTTCAATTTTCTGCAAAAAATTAGGGTCTTGGACTACACTATTTCCAGCTTCAGTAGGGATTTGAACGTAAAGTAAAAATCTCATACCAATTAGTAATACTCAATAGTAGGAATCTATAAAAGACTTTCCCTATTTTGCATATATTGTAGAAAGAAGTTAAAATCTAAGTCGCAATACGTGTAAACTCCGGCTGTAGGATGATAATATAATACAAAGTCGTTGAAATTAAATGTGCACGTTGTAGATTCTTATGATAAGAACGCAAATCTAGAAAATCACAGTAAATTGTCCATATTGCATTAGGGATAGTGGATATTGTTGTTGAGTGATTATATAGTAAAGAAGCAGTTTAATTTACAGTTTTTTATATTTCAAATTATAATATTGATTATAAAGATATTAGATATTTGGCGAGAAACCATTTGGCATAAAACTAAGTCCTTTCAGAATCTGGAGAATTTGGTTGTCTTTCATTTTACCATATTATCTATATCCTGTGAATTGAATGCACACTCTTCCACGTATGAAAAACATGAAAGTTAAGTTGTTCTTCTTCTTCTTTACTCAAAACCCCCATAGATAAAACCAATAAAGAATAAAAAACTTATTACAGAGCTGGCAAAGATTGTAAGAACAGCTGATACATCACCAAATACAAGATATCATTCCACAACCTGCGCAGGTCTTTTTGCAGTGGCTGTAGGTTTTGATATAACTTCAAAAGATGAGTATGATAATATGGCAAACAGTTCTATATTTATAATACTCTGTATGTATTTTGTAAATTAGAAAGAAAAATAAAATATCAACACGCCGCTAATACCACACTACTTTTGCCTGACAAGTAGAGATTACAACAAATAGATTGAGAAATAACATCTTAATATTTGCGGACCTTAAATCACGCATTTATTGTAAATAATGATATAGATAGAGTTTGGGAGTTTTACACAGATATTAAACATCTTGAAATAATAACTCCAAAGGAAATGAACCTCAAAATCATTAATTCTACTACAGGCCAAAAATTAACTCAAGGATCAGAAATTTCGATTGTTGGAAAAATAATATTAAGAAAAAGTACATGGCATTCTAGGATTACTTCCCTGAAGCCGTATGAATATGTGGATGAGATGTTAAAGGGTCCATTCAAAAAATGGAGACATTTACACAGGTTCCATGCTACCAACCAAAAGCAAACACAAGTAATAGATATAGTAGATTTTGAACTACCATATGGTAGCATAGGAAAGTTATTATTCGAAAGATATGCATATAATCGGCTTGAGAAACTCTTTGCTCACAGAACAATAACTACTATTAAAGTATTAGAAAATATCTAAAATATATATATATATACATACATACACATACACCATACTAGGTTACTATTTTTAGGGCATCAAGGATGATAAGCCAAGACATTGAGAACCTCCTAAAGAATAGATCTCAAAAGCTTCAAGTCACAAGAGAAGGCTCAATTAAGACAGATCGGCGAATCTAATGTTACATTATTAACATTTTTAGCATATACCTTTCTAAAACTGCTTTAATTATTATAGTCACATCTCATGAGGTACCTAGTTTTTTACATGCTTCAATGACATTTTGGTATTTTCCTAGGGGAACTATCTTGATAGCATTAAAAGCTGCCCATCCTGATTCAATCATAAAATGCTCTACTGAATGTGCATTTTCTGTATCTACTGTCCACAGGAATGTATGTTCCAATGCTGAATGGTATTGCTCTAAGATCTTTATCCTGTTTTTCTTAGCAATATTATCTAAATCTTCAATCATATTTAATACAATCTTTCTGCTTTGTATATTATTGAGGGGACAAGATTCTGTTGTGTGACTTCCGTATATGCCATACAATGCCATTAAGAATATACCTATATGCATGTATTAATAAGATTTTTTTATCATTAGAAAAATAAAGAATTATTATTATTATTGTTATCTTCTATCAGACATGAATTTGATAATTAGTTCTAGAAACAATTTATTAATAGCTGTATTATTTGATGCCATTGATATCGTAAAGGCAAAATTCTTCTATTGTTAGATATTATATGGTGTTGTTTATATACAAATGTCTCTATCTTTCTCTGCTTATTTACTTATTCCCTAGTGCTGCTATGCATGAATGATTTTGGATCATATAGATATTTTTAGAAATCCAAGCGCAGACTCGATACTTAGTATAGTAGGGATTTCATTAGGAACAAATCTTAAGAATGTATTTTCAAGCACAACAACTACGATGAATTATACTTCTTATCTACGACAGATAGTGTTAACAGCTTCTGTGAGTGAAATCGTGTCAGCAATAGACCCCTGCCCTTGGGCGTACTTTGAAACAGCAGTAAATTGTCAAAAAAACACATTCAAAGAGCGGTTTACAAAAATGGATATAATTCATTCTTCTGAGGAATCATATAAACAAGTTAAGGAGAT
>DASQRW010000105.1:0-3266 GCA_035642715.1 Nitrososphaeraceae archaeon
TTTTATAGATGTTGAAAATATTCCTGAACATATGCGTAATCAGATAAAATATTTCTTTGAACACTATAAAGAACTAGAACAAGGAAAATATGTTAAAGTGGTAGGCATGGAGAATAATGAAGTTGCAAAGAAAAAGATTTCAGAGGCAATAGAAAGATACAAGCGGAATACAGATAATTATCCAAAGTAAAGTCTAATTAAATTTATAGCCAATAGCATAGAATAAAGTTGATAATACATATGCATGCAATGGAAGAGAACTGAAATTCAAACTCAGCCGACATAAAGTTTTTTGAACGATCAGACAATGAATTGTTCAAATCAGTCAAAATATATTATGATATTCAGCAGCCAAGATATTAGAACAAAAAGTACAGTAATAGAGTGGTTCAATCAAACTAGATATGGTAGGTGAATATATTCATGAATGACATGCAGCGTAAACAAGAATTGAAAAAATCTGGATGGACACAGAGTCATTGGGCACCCTATTTTTCAATATTGTGGTTGTTAAGTAGCAATAATACCTGAAGAATACATGGTAGAAAATCAAAACAGCGGTCCTTGACTACCTTCAATTGAATATTGATAAGCTGCCCATATGCTTGTATTGGCATGAGATTCCTCTTGCAATCAATGTTGCTGCTATTGCTAGTGCAGTATTATCGAAGTAGATTATATACACTAGTGTATTGCATCCCACCGAACCTGTACCAACCTTGTCCCTTGACGAATAAATGCTAATGTGAGCAATCTACAAATTTTATAATTCTGTTATATTATTAAAGTTGTCTCCTGGATAAATGAGCGATATGAGAAAGCCTTTAATTCTAGCGTTACTAGCATAATTTAGAATCCTATTATAGAACCGATAGCGTCACGGAGACCCTTGGGCCCATTATATACATGGGTTCAAATACTTCAGCTTGGTATCATATACGGTAAATCTCTTGAAAGGAGGATTAATATAATTGCCGATTAAACTGACTACTACCATAAGCAAAATTGCATCATTATCTAACTCTACAAATTCTGCTCTAATCAATGAGTTTTATCAATACATGAAATCCAATGGATCCTCAGAACGTCACCAGAACAACAATCTAAAAGCAGTTATAGCCTTTGCCAACTTCCTAGGTACAGATACAACGTTCTTCGATGTTCAACTAAAAGAACAGATAACGTCTTTTCTAGATACAAAGATAAAAAATCTTGAAGGAGATCCAGACAGAAAATGGATCACTACGTGGAATGATTATCTTCATCGAATAAAGCATTTTTTTAGATGGCTTTACAATCAGAAAGATGTAGAGACTAAAGGATTAAGGAGAGGAGAAGTAATAACACAACAAGATTGGGAAACTCCAACTTTTGCCAGAATAAGAGAGAAGAGATCTAAACGTATTAGTCCATATTTAGAGACAGAATTATGGGAGCGGGACGAGCTGTTTTCAACAATAAAATATGAGCCATATAAACGAAATACAGTTCGATCTCAAAAATGAACCAGTTGTTCTTGTTGTTCCTCCCATAAGTGATAGATATTATACATTTGAGTTCTTAGATGCATATACTAATGATTTCGCGTATATTGGAACACGTGAAACAGGATCTACAGGTGGTACTTACCTTATAGCTGGTCCAGACTGGGATGGACAAGTTCCCGAAGGAATGATAAAGATATGGTCTCCAACAAATCTTGCTTGGTTTATCAACAGGATATTAGTAAAAGGACCAGATGATGTAGCTAATGTCAATGCAATACAAGACCGGATAAGTGTGAAACCACTTTCAGAATTCCAAGCAAATACTACCACGCCATTATCATCATCATCAGCAGCCACAACACAGACAAATGCTTCAAAGAAAGTTCCAATTGGACCTCAACCTACATTGATAGCTCCTACCGGTATCGAAATATATGACGAAATAAGTCAAGCAATGATTGGCAATCCACTAAACCCGCCAGATCCCGAACTATTGATCAAGCTTGCAAGTATAGGTATTGGTCCTGGTAAGACACCATCAACTGAAGCTAATGATACAATAAAAGCAGCATTGCAAACAGGTATAACTGAAGGTCAAAAGATGATAGATATTCAAGTAGCAAACCTAGGAACAAATGTCAATGGATGGCATGTTAATGCGCAAACAGGAGTTTATGGGACTGACTACCTTTTCCGTGCTGCAGTTACTCAATTAGGACTTGGTGCTAACATAGCACAAGAAGCTCTCTATCCAACCGCATTAACATATGCACAAGGAGGAAATTTAAGTGGAGCTAACAACTATACTATTCACTTTAATCCTGGACAACAACCACCTGTAGATGGTTTTTGGTCCATTTCAATGTATAACGACAAGTCGTTATTCGTAGATAATCCAATAAATCGTTATGCAATAGGCAAATACACTGAGGGATTAAAAACAATACAGATGGCTCACTTGATATCTATATACAGAATGCAAATCCTGGACCAGATAAAGAATCCAATTGGCTACCTGCTCCTCAAGGTGAATTTAACCTTATTTTGCGTACATATCTACCACAACCACAGATTCTTAACGGAACTTGGCCGCTGCCCCTAATACAGCCTACAGCAGCAAGATGAGGAGTGGTAGTTTCTCATGATGGAAAAGAATAGTAGTAGTAGTAGAAGTTCATGATAGACGAAGTGGAAAAGGAGATGGAAGCTTGGACAAGGATGCTACTTCATTTGATGATTGCTTTTATGCATTTCGTTTATCGTTAATGTTCTGGCATTGATTTTATCGATTTAGACTCTGGTTTCGGCGCTACTTCTTTGTTTATGAAATTCTCAAAATCAGGATTGAACCATCTCTCTGACTGGATTAGTTTCCATTGTTCATTCAAAGTTCCATATTTAAAGCAGTTTCTCATCCATTGCAACCATCCTGTCCATTCATCTTCATTGAGCACTTTTCTTTTACGCATTGAATATGCATGAGAACAAATAAACAAGATATAATACGCAAATGCTAACTCTTCTGATGGCTTTTCAAGTTTATATATGACTTTTTGCATCGATGGTTTTTCAATTATGATTTCTGCCATCTTGTGAACCTTCTCATCCAAGTCATTAAGAACCTTTGTCTGGATGTCTACTCAGAGACTCTGCATTTGCTTTCTTGAAAAGTATAATATAACAAACAGAGTGGCAATAATTCCTATCGCTTCACCTATCCCAAATAGGCCCTCGAGACTCAACTCGGCCATGTCATTATGTCTCGGTTATTTGGATATC
>DASQRW010000106.1:0-5411 GCA_035642715.1 Nitrososphaeraceae archaeon
TCTCTTTATCTATGCCGGCAATGTTAATGAAGTCTGGGCTAAAATATTACTTGCAGATTACTTTATCTTGGCCATGGGAATAGCGTTTATCGTCCTTGGGGTATATTCAATACGCAAACATAGAACAAGCCGTGTCAAGGAATTTAATATCAATACGTTATCTATGAGAAATCAAAGACAATTTAATATCAATACGTTATTTATGAGAAATCAAAGACGAATTGGTGAAGCTATTATGATCGCAAGTGGCTTAGGCTTGGCTCTCGGTGCGTCTATGTTAGGAATCAATTTTTTAGCATATGGAGGCTTGGCTATCAGCGGTTTAGGAATAGTTTCTGCCCTTTGGCGCTAGGTTTTTCTATGCTTTTATGTGAGAATTGAAGATTCTAATGGAATATCATGAATGAGAAGGGCGGTAAAAACAATGCTAAAGAAAATCAAATATCATCGGTATTTATCTTGCTTTTATTATGATGTTTGTACTTTTGGTACTATTTCGCTTTCTGTCTTATGGTCCTCTGTTTAGAATCTTATTTGAAAAATGCTAATAAATTAATTCGAGGCTTTTTTTAGCGATTAAAAACATAAAAACATTAGGGAGTGACATGGAAAATACATCAATACTGTGGTTGGAGATTGACTTCAAGGTTTTGCCAAGTTCAATTGTTCTGTAATAAAACTTCCATTATTAGCTAATATTTATTTTATAGAGAGAGAACAAGAGCGGTTTTTATTTGGGATTTTCCCATTATAGTCTAACCAGAGACAGAACGTCGACATTAGAATACCTAGGATCATTTGTGCAGATAACAAGTTAATTATTTGGAATCACAACGTACTTTATGGAATCAGAATAGAAAAAATAGATTCAAATTACAAAGGATACCTAAAGACCTCGGCATAATATAACCGCGCCAGATCTTAATGCAATTTTTATATAGTCATGATTCAAGCATAAGGAAATAGGAAAGGAGAATTATAATCCTGCTCAGAGTATAAACATTGGTGCTACTATGTATCTCTTATTTTTTGATATGATAAAAGAGGCAATAGGAAACAGCGTATAAAAGTCCCTTTGTAAATGGAAGAGCACATAAAGCAAATGTGGTCAAATTGATATGCTGAACTTTCTTCCACTTATTATCATAAGACGCTCTTCTGCTTTCTTTGTCAATTCTTCTAATTCACGGTCCTTTTCATTTATTTCTTTTGTTAATTGTTCCAACACTCTTCTATTATTTTGAATTGACTCGTTATAATTATTAATTTTTTCCCTTATTTCCTGAGAAGTTGCGACAAGTGAGTTTGCCTTTTTCTTATTTAATGACTCCAACCTTAACTTTCTTTTCTTGGCTATTTCTTGAAACTCTGGCAGTGACTTTAAGATATGACCACAATATTGTATGACTTTGTCAGAATCCTTTAGTGTAATGTCATACAACTCTACTGATCTGCGAATTTCGGAAAGTAGTTTTATATATGGAGAGAGACCCTCTACATCTTCAAAAATCTTCCATGGCATTTCAGACAAAACATGAAGCCTCCTATACGTCTCCTTGGTCACTCCATAAGAATATTTGGTAATTGCTCGGGATAAATGACCAAAAAGATCTAGTAATTGTTTATTAAATTCTTCTTCTTCTATTTTTACTTTATCTATTTGACTCAAAGTATGAACAGAATCTCTAAATTCAATCGAATCTTCCAAATTCTTTAGTGTATTCTCTAATTCTCTAAGATCATATTCTAATTTTTCAATGGCACTCTTGGTATTTTCAACTTCTATCTTGTTTGATTTCAAAGAACTTGTCTTTTGAGAAATTGTATTAAGTATATTATTACATTCTCTGATTACTGTTGCTTCTTGTTCAAAATCTGTAATAAAAGATTTTGTGTCTTGTAGCAATGATGAAAGTCGCTCAAATTCGTCTTTTAGCTTTCCAGCATATTTCTTCATAAATACATTTAAAACCTTACTGTGAGAACCACTGACTTCACTAAAACGATTCATAATTGACTCTAATCTTTCTTTGAATCTTTTTGCATCGTAGGCAGAATATGGGGATGGCAGGTCTGAAGATACTTCTCTTTCTAGAGAGGTCACCACTGTTGCTTTTGAATTTTCAACAACTGATTTGAACTTGTGCTCATCTAGTTTAATTTTATCTTTTTTGAGTTCATCAGCTACTTTTTGTATTGACCTTAGCGTTCTTGTAACATCTTCCCTGATAGGAGATAGATTATTTGATAAAACGCGGACGTTTTCTGACTCAATCTTTGCTAATTCCGCTAAAGCATCCAAAACAGTTATGCTAGTAGCATTTGGCACTCGATTACTATTAGTAGAAGGCCTTATTTTAGGGAGATTATCTTTCTTCTTGAAGAATCCAAAGGGAGGAGACAATTTGCATATATTTAATCTAGCCATCAAAAATATTTTGCGATGAACATATACGGCTAACCACCCTATTTCATAATATACGCGAAGTAAATAAGAACTGAGAATCAGTGCAAAGTCTGCTTTCTATAATACCTGTTAACAATTGGCTAAATAATATTCTACACCTAATTATACGCCAATTTTACCAAAATATTACAAGGATTGAAAGGCTCAATGTTGTAAATAGAGGTAAGATAAGTCTCACCAATTAACTGCTTCACCGTAACATGCTTACTTTATTATCGCATTATCAGGCTAGATATTTTCGAAGATTTAAAAGAAATTAATCTCTAACTGAATTAGATGAATTCTAATATACACAGACATTAGACATATCTCTCGATTTCAAGATATCGTACAACTTTATTAACGATCGTGTTTGCATGAGACGGAGTTAATTATCTGATACATTAACTTATCCAATAGTAATGACAGATTTCTCTACACGGAGTACAATGGTGATAGGAACATATCAAAAAAGATTTTCGAAGAATATAAAAGGATAATACTACTGAAATGCAAAAATGTGTTCGTAAGTTTAAAGGTGTCAGTATTAAAAATAAGAAGCAATATTAGAATTGTAATATATTAGAAAATATTCGCCCGTTGATTTGACACTCTGGTCAACCTATTCAAGAAATCTCGTCGTTATGTCGAACGCAATGTACACAAGTGAGAACTATGAGCCCACCCTCTCGACTGTTCTTGCTGAACGAAACTATAAAATTATTGTATATCTCGAGTCAGGTCTGTCTAGATAACGATGGCAACAATGAGCTTTCTTGAACTATCCTAGATTATGCTTATTGTTTTTTGATTCGAGGATTAATAAAGCTGTGATCAGTTTTGTTGGTAACTTATTAATAAATCATTTCTTCAATAACAAAGTGAAACGTAATTTGGAAGCGAGAGTCATTGTAGCAAATATTCTTAGGTTATGATGAGTTATTGTTATCATTCATATGGCAAGAGCATTAAATATTATGGATATAATAGTAATCGCAGTACTAGTAATAATAGCAGCACTAATAATTTATCTTCTACGACCATTGATTATTGCAATTGTAATAATAGCTGCAGGTTACTTTATTTACAGATGGTATACAAAAAGAAAGCTTTTTAGATCAACCTATTAATGATACAAAAACGTACAACATAATTCTTCTACTTGAATAAACCTATATGTCTTTTTAACTCCTAAAGCTTTATAGATTAGATGTACTTGTTGGTGATGGTCGAAGAAACTTAGTTAACAATACACAGATACCAATGCTGATCAATAACAATAATACTATTAAAAAGAAAATATATGTCAAGACCTTATTATTAGAGGTTATTTAAATTACTTCTTGATGCAGTTAAACCTAGTAAGTTTATCTATAGTTACTGTGTCTCTGATAACAATAAATGTGGTCTTTTTTGCAGCTGGTGTATTTTCAAATTCACAAGAATAAGTAATACTTGTGTATGGTTTTATTCCGAATCATCTACTTTACAACGATCCGGATGCTGCAAATGCTATTGGCTTTGATGAGCAGAGATCATTACCTTTTTTCTCTTCTAGATTTTCATTGGAAACTTTAGCAAGATTATTTTCTTCGATGTTTATCCATGCTGGAGTTTTTCATCTTTCATGGAATCTCTGCGCTACTCTATCTTGGTGGCTTCGCAGAAAGATCTATAGGCATCTCTAGATATATTTTTGTTTACTTGATATCAGGAATTGCAGGTGCCCTGCTGCCTGGAATAGTGGCCTCTTATATATTAGGAAATGGCGACATTGTTCTAATAGGTGCATCTGGTGCCATCTATGGCGTATAAGGAATAGCGGATGCTGCCGGAAATGCCAAGGCCTATTATTGGTTGATGTTACAAGTTGTATTTCCAATAATTGGTGCTTTTACTTCAATCCCAACAGCATTTACTGCTCATGTCGGCGGTTTTGTTGCGGGATTTCTTCTTGCTAAAGTGCTGATGGATATGGAACATAAAAAAGAGCACAGTATCGGAAACATGCTGAAGAAAATGGTAGACTTTGGAGAACATAAAGAACAATAATAAAATCTAGAATCAGTATTTTATAATAATTCTAAGCGGAATAATGTGATGATCTAAAATGGATAGATAGCAATCTGCAACACTGATTATTAATGTGGTTAGAAGAGAATAGAAACTTTTAAAATATATTTACAATAAAATAATAAGCTCAATACCTTCCTCTCTTAGACCTAAAAGAGAATGAATTGCTATATTGGTAGAGAATAAAATTACTTATACAGGATCATTGGGCTTTATATTATAATAGCCCACGGAAACTGAATATTTAATCTCTATATTCAATTTAAGATTCATAGGGAATTATCATTTGCAGTTTATCACACTTGCTTATTCACCTGTTATTCTACATAATTCTTATATAAAATAGATAAACAGAAAACGAAAATTAGATTAAAATGAAGATGTATAATGAAATTAATAATATATTGAGAAGGAATGAAGGTCATTCTATAAATTGATGTATATGTAAACCCTAAATAGCCTATCATCTTTTTAGTATCTGATATTTAAATGAAAAGCGAAAAAAATATTGCAATTGTGACGGCAATTGTTATATTATTCTTAGCAACAGCTTTAGGCGGTTTTTTACCTATTTCTTATGCTCAAGTTGAGCAGGAAATAGACCAAGCAGCAGAACAAGAAGCTACAAATGCTACTGATACTGAGCAGGAAATAGACCAAGCAGCAGAACAAGAAGCTACTGACGTTGAAGGAAGTACTGAGCAGGAAATAGACCAAGCAGCAGAACAAGAAGCTACTGACGTTGAAGGAAGTACTGAGCAGCAGGTAGTCGAAGCAGCAGAACAAGAAGCTACTGATGTTGAAGGAAGTACTGAGCAGGAAATAGACCAAGCAGCAGAACAAGAAGCTACTGACGTTGAAGGAAGTACTGAGCAGCAGGTAGTCGAAGCAG
>DASQRW010000107.1:0-18547 GCA_035642715.1 Nitrososphaeraceae archaeon
CTAGAGATTTAATATTAACAGTAATAACTTTTGCTAGTTTAGCTGCCTTAACATTAACAACAATATACGTAGGTGGTATCTCATCTGCTGATCATCTAGCATTAGCTCAAGTCGTAAATAATCCCCAACAACAGGAAGAAAACAAAGACACAGTAACTATCCAGGATGACGACGACGAACAGTTATCATTAAGCACAAACGGGAAAGAAGGAAAATACGATGATGAGGATGATACAAACATAGCATCCTCTACCATTAATGGTCAAAAAGTATGTAGAAAAGGCAACGTCATTGCTGATAATCAGGATCCAGGCAGATACGATTTACTATCTAGATGCGAAGAGGTAATTGGTACAATAGAGAAGGATGAAGGACGTCAACATGATGGAGATCTAAAGTACCTTTTAGATGTTGGAGATGAGTACAAATATCTTCTAAATGATGAAAATGACGAAAAGGCAAATGGAATGCTTGTAATAGAAATTAATCCAGCCGACCAAGATTCGAGTATGATTGAAATTCCAGACGAAGGTGACAAAGTAAGAGTTGTTGGTGCATGGGTAACCGATGATCCTGATGGCTATCCTGGATGGAATGAAATACATCCTGCATGGCAGATAGAGATATTGGAATAACGATAGTGACTTTTTTTGGTAAAGAGGAAATAAATCTATTAGTAAAAAAGAGACATACAGCAAAAGAGGGGTTATGAAAATACAAAAAGCTTCGTTCAAAGTAAGTAGTGGGAATGTATTGTACTTTGTGCAAACCTATTGTAGAAAAGCAACTGAAGAATGAGGAAGCAGTTAAGAAAATTGACATTGATTATATGACAGATAGTGTAATAGTAGTAGAATTTGATCCATCACCTTTAGCTAAAGATGACATAAATAAAAAATAGGCTGGAAAAATCTTAATACAATTTTGTTAGAGCTACTACTCATCTATAAAAAAATTATTAGTAATTTATTGTATTTTATGATGTTTGTGTTGGAGTATAAGCCTGTTTTAAATCCTTGTTAGAG
Source organism: Nitrososphaeraceae archaeon (assembly GCA_035642715.1). Lineage (GTDB taxonomy): Archaea > Thermoproteota > Nitrososphaeria > Nitrososphaerales > Nitrososphaeraceae > JAJNBK01. Next base: position 1,026 of record DASQRW010000107.1, read on the forward strand.
TAAATCTCTTTTTGTTTTGTTTTTCTGATTGCAAATCTTGGTTTGTATCTTCCAAGCAATATTGAGTTTCCAACTACTGTTACAGAGCTCATTGCCATTGCAAGACCTGCTAGCATAGGAAGCCATCCGAATATTCCAACTCCCATAAAAGGTACTAATATGCCACCAGCTATTGGAATTAATCCAGTATTATATGCAAATGCCCAGAAAAGATTCTGTTTTATCTTTGACACCGTCTTTCTTCCGAGATCAAGTGCTGTAACAACATCTCTTAGATCATCTTTTATCAGTATAATTCCGCCAGTCTCTTTGGCAACATCTGTGCCTGAGCCTATTGCTATTCCTAGATCAGCTCTTGCTAATGCAGGTGCGTCATTAATTCCATCACCTACCATTGCAACTACCTTTCTTTCCTCATCCTTTAGTTTAGAGATTACTTGTTCTTTTTCTTGTGGTAGTACTTGTGCCATAACTCTACTAATACCAAGTTTAGATGCAACTGCTTTAGCGGTTCTTTCATTATCTCCAGTCAACATTATAACTTCTACTCCCATTGATTTGGTAAGTATGTCTATGGCTTCCTTAGCATTATCTTTTATAGTATCTGCAAGTGCAATTATTCCTGATAGTTTATTATCAATTGCAACAAGAGTAGCCGTTTTTCCCTGAATTTCAAGCTGTTTGAGAGTATTATCTGTGCTTTCAGTAACTGGAATATGGTTATCATCCATCAGTTTTCTATTTCCAATTAGAACTACATGATCTGCGTATGTTGCTCTAAGACCATGACCTGATACGGCTTCAAATGAATCTGGATTTGATACTACAACAATTCCTTTTTCTTTGGCTTTATTTACAACTGCTTGACCTAAAGGATGTTCTGATCCAGATTCTGCAATTGAAGCAAGCCTAAGTAACTCATTTTCACCTATTATTCCATCAGAGAGATCAATTACATCAGTTACAGATGGCTTTCCTTTTGTCAAAGTCCCAGTTTTATCAAATACTATTGTCTTTACTTTCTTTGCTATTTCCAGATACTCTCCACCCTTAAACAATATGCCATTTTCAGCTCCTTTTCCAGCACCCATCATTAACGCTGCTGGCGTTGCAATACCTAGAGCACATGGACACGCGATGATTATTACAGATACAAAAGCCAAAAGTGAAAATGTCACTCCTATCTCACCAATAAAATACCATCCAAGTCCAACTCCTGCCGCTATTGCTAAAACTGCTGGGACAAAGTATTTAGCGACTTGGTCTACTAACCTTTGCATTTGTGCCTTTCCTATCCTTGCTTCTTCAACTAGCGTTATTATCTGTGAAAGCACAGTATCCTGTCCAACTTTTGTAGCCTTGACTTTCAGCAGCCCACTTTTGTTAATTGTAGCGCCTATAACTTCATCTTCATTTTTCTTATCTACAGGTATACTTTCACCTGTTATGGCTGATTCATCTATAGAAGACGAACCTTCTATCACAATTCCATCGGTTGGTATTCTTTCTCCAGGTCTTATGACCATAACTTCCCCTTCTTGAATCTCTTCTATGGGAACCTCTATCTCCTCTATACCTGCTTCTCCTCTCTTTATGACCTTGGCCATTCTTGGTTGAAGATCCAACAGTTTCCTTACCGCATCAGAGGCTTTCTCTTTGGTTCTTGTCTCAAGTAATCTTCCAATCAATATTAAGGTGATAATAATAGCTGCTGTCTCAAAATATACTGATTCAAATGGGAAGTATGCAGGAACAATAGTAACAGTTGCGCTATACAAATAAGCAGCTGTCGTTCCTATTGCAATAAGTGTGTCCATATTAGATGCTCTTGCCTTGATTCCGTCCCATAATCCCCTGTAGAAACGCCAACCTATCCAGAATTGTAACGGAGTAGCTAATGCTAGCATTATATAATTACTATAGTGCATGATATCCATAGAAAAGAGAGCGCCAAATTGTGCAGGAAACATATGAGGTAAACTAAAAATTACTAAAGGTGTTGTTAGTGCGATGCTTATAGCAACATACATCTTTAGTTTTCTTAGTTCTTTTTCAGGCTGAATAAACTCCTCTAGGCATTGCTTACTGCAAAAGTAATACTCTTTTCCGTCTTTGGAATACCTTATGGAATTGGGTTTTTCTTCTACAAACATACCACAAACAGGATCTTTTGCCATATCTTGTTTCTACTTAATAGAAGAAGAACAGATGTATAACTGTAGGCCTTTACAATTGTAAAAATATAATAGACTATATAACTAAGAGTGTGTATAGATGCCTCTTCAACTAGATGATTATGATGTGTCTATTCTAAAATCACTATTAAAAGATGGTCGTAAATCATTTCGTGAGATCTCTCGGGAAACTGGCATAACAACACCAACTGTTAAGGCCAGATTTAATAGACTTATCAATGTTGGATTTATAAAATCGGTCTCTCCTATTCTGGATTTCGATATAGTAGAAAGAAATGTTGTCAAACCAGAACTGCAGAAAGGTGATAATGGAAACTCTAGAGTAATAGAAAATGAAGACAAAACTAAGAAGAAAAAGCAATACAGCAATCAACAACAGGAACAACTGCAAGATACCAAATTCAGAATCAAAAAAGGAATAAAAATCAAGTTAGATTGCGAATTCTGCAAAGGACCAATTACAGGGAATCCACATGTGTTTAGGTTTGCAAATTACGAACGATTTTTCTGTTGTACGGCATGCATGTCTGGTTACAAGCAAAAATATGCTGGAAGAATAGAGTCCATAAAAAGAAAGTTTGAGGGAAAAGAGTAATAACATACTTTCTAATGCCAGACATATCCGATAAGACAGCTCTACCAGTGAACCTAAAAATACTGTATTCAATATCCATATTTGCTAGGATTTTGATCGAACTGGCTTTTACAGTTTGCAGAACATAGATAGATTTTCTGTCCATTTACTTCTGAAATATGCTGTGCTTTCTTTTCATCAACCATCATATTGCATACAGGATCTTTTTGTGCCATACTACATATAGTATAGGTAAAGGGAAATATAATAGTAAAGGTTTACAAATGTAAAAGAATTGCTGTTAATAACACTCTACTAATTTGATTATATTATGTTCATTTGGAACGGACATATATACAAATTTTTATCAAGTCAGATCTTTCAAATGTCAAATTTTACAATTGTAAGGGTCTGTTGTTATACATGCAGATATCTATCTATCTATACAGTATGACAAAAAAACCTAATAAGTGAAATATTTCTTATAGAAGAAGAAAATTCATGCCAATGTTATCTAGGTTTTTCCCAAGAAGAATGCTACAGATTTTCTTTAATCGCACCGATACGCTGCAAACTATGACTATTTATGATTTATACAAAGGCAATCATGTAATTGCTTAAGGATTCTGGCAGTGGCTCCCCATATAACTTCTCTTCGATAAGTGAACTTATATGCATCATCAAAAGATGAGTGGCTGTAGTCTTTATCAATCGTTTGGAGAATCTGCATAAGAGGAGCATCCATGATATCTTGCACCTCATCATTAAGAATATGTGGAATCAAAGTCTTATCTTGCAAAGTAACAAACGGATATATAATAAAGTTAGAGGTTAAAGTTCTTACTACATCAAGATGACCAATTAGATCTGACTTTTGAAAATGTAAACCAATTTCTTCTTTTGTCTCTCTAATAGCAGTATCAGCTAATGATGTATCTGCTTTGTCGAAGCTACCGCCTGGAAGTGATACTTCATTTGCATGAGCAGTTATTTTCGAACTCCTCTTTGTTAAAAAGATATGAGGGGTCTCATCATTATAATGAATTATAACTAACACAGCTGCAAGACGAAAAGGAACCGGATCTGAAATATTCTTAGTTATTGCATTTAATGAAGGAGTCAGACGCGAGAATATCTCACTTTTATTCAACATATCTAAACATAGAAAAATATTGAAATAAAATTTATGTTGATTTTATAAAATGGAAGTGACTTATTTTTATAGTGATCATGTACAAAATATCGGTTTTGATAATTAACAAAGTTATTTATCATTAATAAGTCATTGTTAGAACTTTATATTTTTGTTTGTTTGTATCGCCTTTTGAAGAAACACAATATGCAAATTTGCATTGAAGACAAAGATCATAATCAGCGCTTTTAATAAGAATATGCTAAGGTTCTTCTATTGTGAATATATGAAATAGGTTTATTCTTAGCCTCTCATTTAATAAACCCATCTTATAAAGAGAAGCCTTGCAGAAATAATATGAAAATATCTTATGAACTAAATCCACCAAAAATAGTGATTGGTGACCATTTCGATGCCTTTAAGATAAATCAAGAAATGCAAATATTATTAAATAGATCGTCAGAATTGATAAATCTTGCTACTGGTATTCATTTGACAGATTCCGTCCTTGGTATACCACGTGTATCGAGTGTTACTGCAGCTGGCTATATAAAAAACATACGTAATAAACTGAAATTGAGCTGTAGCGTTAGAACAAGAGATAGAAATTTCATATCACTTTGCCAATTTGTCACAGATGCTATTCTTATAGGAGTCGAAAGCTTACTCATTTTGAGGGGAGATGAGCCAGCAGATGGGCAGAAAAGTTCCGGACTGAAACCTACATCAATATTATCTATCTTAAATGACAAAAAGTATGATAAAGCAATTCATTTGAATTTATCTGTCCCGGGCAAGGTCTACAATAGATCGTTACTTGAAAAGAAAATTGAAGCGAAACCGCATTCTTGGGTAACGCAGTTAATAGCATCTCTTTCAGACTTAGGTGAGATAGTCGATATCGCAAAATCCTTTAAAATTAAAGTAGTGGCTTGTATAATGGTGCCTTCTGATAAGAATCGTCGATCAGCAGAAATAATTGGACTGGATTGGAATGAATATGAAAAAAATCCTGTTGATTTTATAAAGGAAGCGAGTACTATGGCAGATGAAGTTCTTATTTCCTCCCCTAATAGTTTTAGGGCGGGAATAGAGCTGCTTACAAAGCTAGGACAATAAATCCAACTGTGCACCATTTTTTGCCTGACAGTATATATATTTTAATGGCATTGTATCCAATATAATACAAAAATATGCCTTCAAGTGAATTTCTCTCATGTAAAGTATGCGGACAAACATTTGATACGATTGAATCGCTTAATGAACACATGAAATCGGAGAAAGAAGATGTAGAACTTAGAAATAAAGGTGTTGATGGTTAATTTAATCGAATCATAAAACCGAGTATCATATTGGTAATTCTTCATTATTTCAGTCCAATATCTTTTGTTGTCTCTTTTATTGTACATGATTAGTGCATTTTTAATTCTTCCCAAAATGATTATCATAGAAATTTTAATGCATTATTGAGAACTTTTTTCAACTCACTTTTTACCTACTGCAATGAAAATGTACAAGAAACAGGCTAGAAAGAACAAAAATAAAATGACTATTACATGAACAATACACAAAAAAGTTTTGCAATATACGATAATTTTTTATAGAGTTGATCATATCGATTAATAGATCAGTGAAAGAGAATGCTGATCAGATATCTATGCAGACCATCTAAATGTTGGTTTAAGAAGCAAGTGAACAAGATCAAAGAATTATTGCAATTAATTTATTAATTTAGTTGCTCTTATTAGGATCAGATGCATTCTTGCTCTGGATGGTACCGTTCTCCATCACTGTCAAAGTGCTGTTTTCAATTACATTTGTATCGTTATCTAACATCATTCCTGAGCCATTTGCAACTGATATTGTCGTACCATTATCCATTTCCATCTCAACGAAATCTTCTGTTTCTTCCTGTGCTAGTATGATATGAATTACTGCACTATTGATGGCAATAGGTAAAGATGCTAAAGATAGGGCAAAAATAGACATCGAAGAGGCAAATGAGATATTGGTTTGTTCTTTGTTATTCACAAGTACAATAAAAGCTTGCCGGAAATTTATATATTCTTATATGAGATTAAATACAATTCTCACTAAGTAGTCAAAATACAAACGTGTATATTCTATTTATTTTACACTAGGAATGAAAATTCTGAATGTTGAATTTGATGAAACAAGGAACGAAGTATAGCAATTCGTTTTATCAAGTTATTGATCGTTTATGGTTAATTATTCTTCTTCTTTTCAGTTCATAGTTTCCTTTGCATTTAATTATCATACGATAAGAGTACAAATCATTATCTTTTAATAGCTAAAGTCAAAATTTGTCTTCCATTTTTCGAGCTGCAATTATTTCTGATTTAAGCTCATCTAATACTTTTCGTTGATATTCATGTAGATTGCTATCTTCACTCAATCGCGGTCTTCTATAATCAACTTTAATCTCTTTCTTTACTCTACCTGGTCTGCTCGAAAATACCACAATCTTATCACCTAGACACACTGATTCAGCTATATTATGGCTTACAAATGCAATTGTTTTTCTTGTTCTAGCCCAGATTAGTTGCAATTCTACTAGCAGCAAATCTCTAGTTTGAGAATCCAATGCTGCAAAAGGTTCATCCATTAGCAAGATCTCAGGGTCCATAACAAGAGCTCGTGCTATTGCAACTCTCTGCTTCATACCACCAGATAATTGATATGTAAAAGCTTCTGCAAATTTTGTCAATTGCATCATATCAAGATAATGAATTGCTATTGAATGTCTTTTGTCTTTTTGAATTCCCGCCATTTTCAACCCAAATTCTACATTATCTATCACTTTAAGCCATGGAAATAAAGCATTTTCCTGAAAAACCATAATCCTATCAGGCCCGGTCTGACTAACTGGTTGGCCATTTAATATTATCTCACCTTCTGTCGGTTTATCCAAACCTGCTAATATATTTAATAAAGTTGATTTACCACATCCAGATGGGCCGACAAAACAAACAAATTCGCCTTCTTCGATAGAGAGGCATATATTCTCTATTGCATTGAAGGAAATAGTATCTGTTCCTTGTATTGCTTTAAATCGTTTTGTGATATTCTTAACTTCGAGTTTGGTCAATTAACATTACACTCTTAAAAGAGGTTGTTAAATATGTTTTTTCAGAATTCGTTTATTTTATAATTAACTACGTCCTAGAATAGGTTTTTTGTACCATTATTGGCAGATACACACACTCTCTTTATCAGCTGAACTTAAAATGATAATAGGGTGGAGCACTCTACAAGATAGAATGGACATTTTGATAATTTAATAAAGTTTTTCCAAATTTCTGACTATTCATTAGAGAGAGAATACTTACTATTATCGACTACAAAATAGATTTATTAAAATTAAATAGACAAATATTATCCTTCAATACTATTTCTAGTAACGATATTGTGTGGTTTTTATGACCAAGGAACGCCAATTATTTGCTAAGCTCACCTCGTATATCAATTATACCGCAGAATATAATCACGTTGTTATCTCCAGAATAAGACTCATCGTAATATATATAACCCACCTATCTCTGGCTCTGCTATCTTTCTAGTAATCTTGAGATAATCTGTATGATTTAAGTCACAAAAACACAAAAAGGAAATATTACAAGCAATTACTACTTTCGAAGAACATCTAATATCTCGTCTATCCTTGCATTAGTTTTGAATGCCGAAGGATTGAAACTTGTTTTTGAAGCTCTATAGCCAGATGCTGATAATTTTTCTATAACAGTTTGTAATGAATATGGATTTATCCTTAGCTTCGATGCGATCTCGTCTCCTCGGAAGTAAAAAGGAATATCATCGAGTTCGTCCATACAGATCGACAATAGCTTCTTGGAACGATCCATCATATGTTTGCCTTGAGTACCATTGTTAATGGGTTCATGACTTACCAATCTGCCTATAAAATCTTTATCAAATAATTTATTTATCCACATTTGACCGGCGACACTAAAACTATTACCGCAGATATCGCAAACTTCTGACATAATGTATCTTTCCACAACATTTCTATTTCCACATCTAAAACAGTGCCGCAAGTATCCTATGTTATCATATACTTTATTTGCCTTACTGCTACTTACAAAGACTTTAACATAGATCCTCAAATAGTGTAAATTAGCATGAACAAAGATCGGCTCAATTGCAAGATCCAATCTTGCCGCGGTTAATGCGATTAAAGAAACCACTAGACGAAGAGCTATTTCATTAGTATAATTCGTGTTGAGAGATCTTCCATAATATCTACGACAGCAAATAACTGGATAGATACCACATAGTACTGTTGTGTCTGTTGCAGTTATAGAAATCAATCCGCCATCAAGGATCGACCTTAGGACGCAATCAATGAAGGGTGCTGGGGTTCCGAAAGGATCTAGATCAATTATTGTAAACCTTTCTCCATTTTTTGTTGAATGTTGTGTTAAAAATTTACAAACTTCATTGATAGAGTAATAACATTTTTCTTCAACTCCATTTAACTCTGCGGCTTTTTTCGCTGCCTCTATCGCTAGAATATTAATATCGTTAAGATAGATATTTTCCATTTCGGGTACTTCTACGGCCACTCTCAACGCTCTTGCCCCTATACCACTGAAGGCATCGGCAAATGTTTTAGTATGGTGTTTACCTTCTGAAATGAAGGTTCTATATAGTAATATGGATACATCTCTGTTCAATTTAGCTGCTGGATTAAAAAAAGCAGGTGTCTTTGGTGGAATCTTTTTAGTCAAGGATGCAGCAGGAACCAATAATCTAGTATTTCCCTCAATGCTTTCCATGAAGTCTTCATTAATCATAAGAATAAACGATTCTTTTGCATATACAATAATAGATTGGATAATAAGAATTATCATTATTTTATCGTAATCATAAGATATAGATTACAAGTAAGTATATCAGTAAAAAGATCAATATTATTGCAGGAGTGTAAAAAGATATTCTAATAGGAGGTGTTGACGAAGCAGGACGTGGATCTATTATTGGTCCATTGATAGTAGCAGGCATAGCCATCAAGGATATAAAGATATCTGAATTGTCTAAAATTGGTATTAAAGATTCGAAAAAACTAACAAAAAAATTACGCGCAAATATGTTCTTAAGAATAATAGATTTAGCAGATTCTCTTTGTATATATAAAATTGAGCCTGGTGAAGTAGATGATAATGTTTTTCTAAATAAACTCAACAAGTTGGAAGCGGAAGCAATGGCTGTAGTTATTAATAATCTTCATGTTGATGAAGTCTGTATTGATTGCTGCGATGTTAATCAGAAACGATACAAAGAATATGTAAAATGTCATCTCGTGTCATGCAATACAAAACTGTATTCTATGCATCATGCGGATCAGTTGAATATAGTGGTATCAGCGGCATCAATTATTGCTAAAATAGTCAGAGATAATGAGATCCAAGCAATTAGGAGAACGCATCATAGCATAGGAAGCGGCTATCCCTCGGATGAAAAAACAATGTACTTTATTCGTGAATGGGTCAAAAAATATAAAAATGCACCTTGGTTTGCAAGAAAATCTTGGAGACCACTAAGGACGATACTTTATGAAAATCGCCAAATCAAATTAACTTACTTTGGATAATAAACTGCACATACCAACGCATGATCCTTATCAAATGGTTTCAGATCTATTATCTGTTCAATATGAAAACCTCTCTTTTCTATTTTTTTTGCTTCTTGTGCTACAACCGATTTAGGATCCATCGTTACGTCGATGCTCCTTGTTTTGATCACTATCAGCATCACACCTTTTGGTTTTAGATATATAAGACAATTTTCTACGGCAATCTCAGTTTGATCAGGCTGAGCTATGTCTGAGTATACCACATCTACCTTACCGAAAACTGAAAAGTATGACTTAGGTTTTCTTGCGTCTTCTAGAATAGGGATAACATTTCTTCGTTTGGAGGCGACATTTTCAATGAGCTCTCTCGCCACTCTGACAGCAGGTTCGACTGCAAAAACGATTCCTTTGAGTCCTACAATATCTGAAACATGACTAACAGTAGTACCCGTGGAAGCGCCCAAGTACAATACCTTTGTTCCATTCATTATAGGCAATTCCTTTAATCCTTTTTTTAGAGCTCCAGCAAGCTTGCTTCTAAAGGGATCCCAAATTCGATATTCATCGCCATTATATTTAACTAGTTTTTCGCCATAGACATTGTTGCCTTTGATAAGATTTAATGTAGATATCTGCTTCTCTCCAGCAACTTTGATCCATTCTATTGCAGAAATGTTTGAATCATCTTGAACAATGGAAACTTCATTATTATTATCGGTCATAATTATAATGGTCTTACATCGTTATATTACTTGTACCCTCTGACATTTGAGTTTACAGACATAAAAAAGACATTAGCAAACAGACTGGCACCTCTCTTGTAATAAATAGTCTCTAATATCGTCGCTTGCCAAATCTCTTTCGATCCTTTTTTCTACTTTTGTTTTTATTATGCCTATCTCTTTTAGGAAAGGAAAACTGACGCTGTCGGTGTTCATGTTCTCTATATTTTCTATCTCTTTCTCTCTCTGGAACAGGTTCCTTATACTTTTCTTGAATCTCTTCAATACGCTTTTTTAAACGATCAGAAACTGATGAATCTTTTCCACCATGACGATATAGATCTATCCTTGCAGCTATTGCCACTTTAGATGCTACGGCTCTTGCTATCTTCCCACGCTGCCAACGTGGCGAAGAGTGAATCAAGGGGTGTTGGAATAATAGCCCATGCTTTGGAGGCCGTGCACCCGTCTTCAATGACCGGAACAGCGCCTTTTCAGCGCCCAAGACCTGAATGGTACTGGAAGGCATAAATGCCAACTTGTTTAAACCTCCTGCCTTTGCAATAATCCGAGCACCCACAGTTGCCGTAAGCAATTCCTTAACATTGGGGGCAACATTATCCATTGACATCTCAATATGTTCCGATAATATCCTACGCAGTTCTGATTGAGAAATAACTTGCTCGGCAAGGTTCTTTACAATCGCGAGATTTTCTGGAGCGATATCTCCACCCTTACTTCGTTTAGCAGCCTCCATTATTATCTCGCTCTTCCTATTTTGTATACCAGCATTCTCTAAAATTTCCTCAGTTAGATTCGCCCGTACACCGCTCCTGCTTATAATTTCTGCATATGCGGTAAGGCTCTGGATTAAATTATCTAATTCTGGAAAATGCAGCCCATACCATTCACGCATTCTGGCACCAATAGTATTAATTATCTTATCCAATTCATCTAATGCATTAATAGATTGTATAATATGAAGATCAAGTCTTTCGGATGTTTCTTTTACCTTACTTGACGATAATTCGATAGCAAAATTTCTTAATAATTGCATTGCCTGTGTTTCGTTGTCTGCAAATTTTGAAGACACTATAAGTAGAGGTTTAGTGTTCTGAATTTCGTCTTGCTTCTCTTGTGACATCGTATGACTATTTAATCCTGCCTGTCTGAGATGAAATGCTAGACTAGGCTCGTTAACTAATATATCATCGTAAGAATTCAATTTATCAATAAGCTGCATTATTTCAGGAAGTTTGCTTCCACTCTTCGCCAATCTAAAGGAACCCACAGGATTACTAAACCTAACTGAATTTATTAGATTATTATTATCATCAAATGCTGCTAATCCCAATTCCATTAAAACAACAAAACAATATTTAGCCATTATGCAATTGTTTCTTAGATATAGCCATTAAAAAAGATACCATTAATTCACTATCTTTTTTTATGATATATTTTCTTTCTAGAAAAACAAGTCATTGGCTTCCAAAGAAAGTAGAAGCCATTATTTTCCAAAATGAAAACAAAGTAAGCATCAGTTAGGATATTACTAATTACAGCGGTTATGATTTTACTTATGGCTCAGAAAGTTGGATGCAATATTATTATTGGTACTTTCTATTCTTAATTGATATTTCTAAACAGATTATTTGTAAGAAGATTTTTGATCGAGCATAGGCAATTGTTTCTATGCTTTGATTTGGTCTTTCTCTCCAATTTTTTTGCATTAATAGGAATAGAATTTACTGCCTAGAATCCTCTTAATGCTGTACCACAATTATTCTTCTCTCTCTTTTGGCATTGACCCTAATTGACAAAGTAGGAGGAGAGGAGGCTTGCTTAGTGGAGGATTGGCTAAATTCAATAAGGAACAGGGTCTATCCATCGGGTCTCGCATAAACGGATGGGAAATGGTTGAATTGGTAATTCCGTTCATTAGATTTTCCGCAGGCTTTTTGGATCTAAATGAACTTTTCTCCATTGCTCATGCATAGGGGTGATAACAACCATTATGGCCCATTTATCAGCTAAGTCTTTTATCGAAAATTCAGACTTGAACAAAGCATCCTCTTTTAGAGGAGAGACGATAATTAAAAAATCGCCTTGAATTAAATATTAAAATTAAAGCTTGATAAAGTGAGTACTGTTGTTTTTCAGAAAGAAGGAGAAACAAGAAGTAGCCAAAAGGCATGTGTTAATGACTCGAAGGGTAGCTGATGGAATAATCACATATGCTAAAAGTTGGCATCCACAGGAAGGAATTTTAATTTTGCAAGGTAAAATCAAGAAGGGAGAAATTGTAGCAGAGGGTTTGATAATTCCGCCTTTCTCATTGCATGGTCCTTATTATTCTGGATTCTCTGGCAATGAATTGCCTTTTGATCTATCATATATAGGTACAGCTCATTCCCATCCAAGTGGCTCCAATAAACCTTCACTAGAGGATTTAAATAATTATTATGGTTTGGTCTCGATAATTATTAGTTATCCATACGAAGATAACACTATTGCAGCTTTTGATAGAAATGGTAAGAATATGGAAATAAAAATCATATCCGATGACACAAGTTGAGATCTTTATAGAAAATTTATAAAAGAATATTGCAATTTGGCTCTAAATGAATTTGACGGCCAACTGATGGCAGGATAATTGTGTCACTTGTCATAAGCTTGACTCTAGATTTAATCTTTCTATTTTCTTTTCTCTTCTGTCAGCAATGGAAATTTTCATTAATAGTTCTTATTATATATATGATGAAACAAACAATGATAGTATGAATATGGGCTGGGATAGAGTCTACGATAGAGCGTTGGCAAGCAATGGAATAAATTATGCATGTATTTCTTGCAGCTACAACTTAAAAAGCAGCGCTTGTCCTCGCTGCGAGTCAGAAAAGCGGAGAGTGAATTTCTAAACGTGACGCTCGAACAATTGCGTGCAAAAGCTTTTTTTCAAAATACCATCGATGTTTGGATAATGTTGTGCGAGGAGAAAGGATGGGACTGGTATAACATCAATGCTTACAGGAGGTTTATTGCTCATCTCAAATCAAAGGAAATAAAAATGCAGAAATTTCCTCTTTGTATAAAAGAATCAGGTGGAATGTATGAACGTGGCAAAGATAAGACCAAATTCCTCGATGAACTATCTCATTTCTCCTCTTATGATTCTGCTGCATATACAATAAAATTAAGCACAGACGTTCTTACCTACATAAGATCGTTTAATTACAATTAGAATTTTTTGAATAAATCATTATATGGTCAAATTATCGTGGTTAGAATTTAATAATGTATTAAATTGCTAATACTCTCCGCACGCTTTATATTTTTACTTCGTGTAATATACTTAACCTGACTTATATGATAATGCTAAGTCTAGTATCCTAAAAGCCAATTAGATAATATTATTGGTTTCTTTTTGATTCTAGGAAGAATGAAGTAGTACATGCTCATGGCCAGCTGAATTAAATATGTTGCTCTTATGATCTTATCTGGCTAGTATGTTATTTGATGCGCATATACATTTAACCGATGAGGAATTTACAGGTTATATAGAATTTATCGTAAATAATTTGAGGGCTCTAAAAATAAATGCATGTTCAGTTACAGTAAATAATGAGACTTCGCTTAGAAACCTCCAATATTTTAACCATTCAACCAAAGATGTAATAACAAAATTTATAGGTATACATCCAGAATTTGCTAGTACTGAAGATCTTGCTAAATTTGTTGAAATATTTAATGAAAATAGTTCCTCAATTGAGGGTATAGGTGAGATTGGTATGGATCCTACCTATGTAAATAATAATAAAGGCACCTATCAAAAACAGAAAGAAGTTTTTGAAATGATGTTAGATTTGGCTGAGGCTACGAAGAAACCTGTTTCCATTCATTCTAGGAGAGCATTGGACGATATATTAGAAACTTTATGTTCATATAATATGGAGGGTGTCTTATTGCATTGGTTTGCTGGAAGCAAAAAGCAATTAAAAAAGTCAATGGATATGGGTCTTTATGTCTCCTATGGTCCAGCTCTGGTATATTCTAAAGAAAAAAAGATATTATTAAAGAATACTGATAGAGATAAAATTCTTGTCGAAACTGATGGACCTGTTAAATATTCTAGATGCTTTGATAATTATCCTGCTATGTCTAGTTCTTTTTTAATAACTATTGTTGATTGCGCAGCTAAAGTAATTGGAATAAGTTACAAAGAGATCTTAGAAGTTCTCAGAATTAATTCTGAATCTTATTTAAAAAAGGCATTATAATAATGATAAAGATAAAATACCTTACTATTAGAGGTTTTCTTGATGGATCGAATTAAACGCATTTCTACTGAGCTTTTGGAGAAATATCCAGACAGATTCAGTGTTGATTTTGAGGAAAACAAGAAAGCTATTAAAGAGATAGCTGTAGTCAGATCGAAGATACTGAGAAACAGGATCGCAGGATATATAACGTCATATCTTCATAAGGCATCCATACAAAATGAGCAAGAAATATCTGGTTCTGACGAAGAAAAAGAAGAAGAAGAATTAGAGAAAGGATCAGAGATAGTTGAAGAAGAGTAGTGCGGTTGATAACCATTAATCTGCTCGGTGGTGCAAAAAAAATAATTGGGGCATCGTCACTAGTATTTTATAGATCTACAGCCTCAATATCCGAGATTTTGGCATTCTTGCAAGAAAATGCTCTAGAGACAAAGATATTAGATTCAAATAATCTTCTAATAGCAGTAAATGGCATAGAATCTTCGGCACTGTCGGGAAATGATACAGTTGCAAAAACAGGAGACATTATCACTATTGTCTCTGTGGTTCATGGTGGTATTTAATTTCCTATTGATCTAAATACCACATACAATAACTTTGTCTTACTATGGCATTCTAGAGTTCTAAATAAAGAATGTATGTTAACAATGGATTTACTATAAACTAAAATTGTTATATTATAAAAAAGATTTGATAGGGATAGATCGATGAGAATATTCTTAATAGGTGATACATTCTATTCAATAGTAGGAGTTCAGAAAATAAAAGTAAAGAATATTGGAGAATTTCTAGAAGACTTAAGGAATGTTCTCCGAGGCGTATCCATACAAGCATTGGACGCAAATATTGTTTATGGAATCGAACACATTCATGAAGTTTTAAAGATAACGTTAGAAGCTATAAATAGAAAAATAATCTTTGCTAATAAAGCCGAAATTGATCTTTTACTTCGACTATCATATACTAATCAGATATCAATGGCTGTGAAATACGGTGGCCTAAAAAATGGCTCTCCTGGGTGCTTAATTTTTTTTTCCAAAGATAAAACAAAGGTTGCAAAAGCCAAATCATATATCGAAAACATGTTTTCTGATAAAGACAATACCATCATAAATGCTAGCACAATAAAAAGAAAAATGATCTCTGAACAGATTGGTATATCTTCTAACAAACTATTCGATGATCAAACTTTCATTCGTTATCTTATAGAAAGAGCCTGTCTAATCATGAAGTAAATTTTTTCGTTTTTCGACAACTGAACTGAATATCTGATTAGCTCTCAATACAGATATTCCAGTTAATCCACCCACTATTTCCACGAGGATAATCCAATCCGGCTTTTTTAGATTTACCGTATTATCTATATTTGCAGCAACTGCTTTGATGATATCAGACGAGCTCAAAGAAGCGTGTCTTTTTTCGACGGTTATTCGAAATGTTTCATGTCTTTCCATCTTCAAAGCAAGTTTCTTTGAACCAGTGATGATATACTCTAATTGTGTCGGCCCAACTGATTCTATGGGTAAAAGTCTGAGGATATAACGGATTTCCCAGGGTTCGTTGATCACTAATTTACGAAATATTTGTACAACTCGAAAAGGATCAATTCTCGTAAGGCCTAGTACAATACCAATAATATCAGTGACTTCGGCTTCGGCTTCGGAATCACCAGCGTCCTCAAGAATATTAAGTATTTCATTATATGCTTCCTGCTCACGGTGTCTAAAAGTGGAAATTATTAAATTAAAATCCATGATTATAAACACGCTACTCTGTTCTTAGTGTTGCGTAAATTGCTTGTGATACGATTGCTCCCTCTCTGATGACTCTGGGATGTTGCCCTGTCAAATCCACTATAGTGGATTGAACTCTTTCTTCTACTTCTCCTCCATCCAAAATCGCATCAAAACCTCTTAAGGGTGACGACAAGACTTCAGAGAAAGATTTGCATCCTCCCTCTCCAGATTTATTTGCGCTTGTACCTGTGAGATATTTACAATCTTTGAGCAACGAAAGAGCGCATGTATTATTTGGGACCCTTACACCTATAATCATTTTGTCAGCTCTCAAATTACGAGATATATTTTTGTCTATCAATGGAACAATAACAGTGAGAGCACCTGGCCAATATATTTGCGCCAATTTTTTGGCAGCACTACCCAATAATGCAATTCTTTCTACATCTACAACAGAAGAAGCCAAAATAGGGAGAGGATTTATCTTATCACGGTTTTTTATCTTAAATATTTTGTCAACTGCTTTTTCGTCATATGGATTACAGCCAATACCATAAAGCGTATCTGTAGGAAATATGATTACTCCGCCATTCTTCACAATCGATGCGCCTTTTGTTATGTCATTTCGTTCATTACATTTCAATATTTTAAAGGGTATTTTTTTAGTTTTTTTTGACATTAATATTAATTACAATAACCAAATTTAAGGTTGTTAGGCATATTATCGATTTATTGGACCTTCGCAATGCCATGATTGCTGTAGCCATATCTTCATTAACTTATTCTTAATTTTTATACAAAGGGATTGAGCCATGAATAGATATACGTATGATCTGTTATTGGGATGTATTTGGATTCTTCTCAATGGCTTTTGAAATGGCGTCCTTTAATTCAGCTATTATAGCATCATCGTCAGTAGGATTACTATGGAAAATCGCTCCTGCAGCAAATTTATGGCCGCCGCCTTCTGGTAATGCTTCTGCTATTTCTTTGCAAGATATTCTTTCTGTATTTCGTCTGATGCTGACCTTGCCTTCTCCACTATAAAACATAGCGAGATCTGCCTGTGTTCTTTGAAATACCTCTTCAGAAAATAAGCTAGTCTGTAAATACGGTGAAGACTGGATAAAAGCTACCTTAAAATCTTTAACATTTAAAACATGCATTGCAGAAAGTACTTTTTCTTGTGCTTTGTCACGTAAAAGTACATAATTATTATACTGATCTTGCATCTCAATATCCCATAATATTCCAAGCGATGACTTTAAGGCC
>DASQRW010000108.1:0-3639 GCA_035642715.1 Nitrososphaeraceae archaeon
CTACACCATTCATTAATTGTCTGAGCCTCTGCCAGGGCTCTTGCTTTATCATAACCTTTCTTAGATCGCTCATCTTTGTTTAGTTCACGATGAGTGAGGGATATGTCTTCATTAGGACAATTAGCATTGCTTTTGTGACTAGTACCTGAGATTAGGCCTGGACAAGTTCCATTACTTGTCAAGACATAAACAACTTTTCCATCTCGGTTTAAAGTATAGCCATTAGGAATGTCATAATGTTCACCTTTACTTTTGTCACCTACCTGAACTATAATAATGCCTTTATATTCTTGAAACGGCAGCAAAATAGGCCACTTACTATCACTATTAGACTCAACTAAGTCATTCCTTCCTAATTCTATCCAATTGGAATGAGCATAAAAGTCTTGAACTGGATGTAAAAGCAGACCAAATGTTTCAGCCATTGTGTCTTTGTTATGAATACTGCTCACAACTTGGTCATAGAGACTATTAATATTTTCAGTGGTACCTTGGAAATTACAACCAAGCGAATGATATTTACGACCGCCAAATTCACTAATGGTCTCAGCACTTCTGTCTCCGCTGTTAACCTTAGTCACGATTTCTGGTTGTAGGAAACTTAAACTCTTATTATTAATATCACTATGAACTCTAGGCCAGAATGCACTGACAGGTATGACCATCATCATAAAAGAAATGAGAAGAAGGAGAATTGCAAGACCAATTAATAACCTGATAAATTTGGTTTCAAATTTTACCTTAACAGTATGCAAGAGTTCCTTGAAGTAGAAAGAATTTTGATAATTCTTGGACAGCACACCTCTAGCCGAATCAATTACATTCATCGTATCAGTTGCAATTATTTTGCTATTGTTGACATAACGTAATATTTGTACTCAGAAATTACTTCGTTCATAAAATATATAGGAATTGCTGGATAAACATGATTAAAATATCGCTTATATGGAATTAATTTAATATCTTGCATTTTATCCCAAATATATTATGAAATATAGGACAATATTGATCTCTATAGTATAACGCAATAAAGCTACCTGCTGTAATAATTTACTATTAGTAACACATAAAGGTTTACAAAAGCTAATTCAATCACAATTAAATTCATGCAGATTAAACTATGCAAAAGACAGAAAACAAATACGATAAACCATCAGTTAAGCGCTTTGTTTCTTAATGTGTGTGACTCTGATAAATCTCAAGTTTAACAGCTTTGATAAAATGGAGCTTTTAGCTCAATAAATTAGCGATTTAGTATGATTGACTTGTTTGCGATGGTGAAGGCATTATATTCATAGTATGTATATTCTGTTTCTGAAATAGCTTAGATACACGCTTCTGAGAAGCATAACTAGAATGCAAACTAAATTGATGCGATTGTTGCTGATTTATTATTATCAAGTGCAATTTCCCAATTTAGTCTGTCGTTGTCATTGATCTTAAGTTGTCTTACTTCTGCTATCGGTATAGTTATTATCATAAATACATGATGAGAATTTTAGATGAGATTTAGTTGAAACAGTAGTGTAACTTCCTCTATCTTGCTGTTAAATATCATATCTCTCTCATATAACTTGCCATAAATCCATCTAGTATTGGATAGAAAAGTCTGCTACAAAAGCTATAGCTCTTGTAGAGAGAATAATAATATGCAAGCACAAGTTGTCAAAGCTTTAGGTAAGCAATTAGAATATCTGGTATGTACAAAAGATGCTATCACTAGATTTCAATCCATAGTATGTATGTTGATATTTGATATTGTTACTATAAAGAGGAATTCTGCAGTACTACAGAGATATGAAAATAATCATTGCATAACTATAACTAAACTCCTTAGGAGCAGCATCTAAAATTATGAGCATTATTGAAAGTTTCGGGCTGGCCGCTGCAACTCTAGGTGGTGGCTTCTTTATAGGTGTTCTAATTGGATATGCTTTAAAGAAAGTAATTAAATTACTAGCTGTAATAGTTGGATTATTTCTAGCTGGATTAGCTTATCTTCAATATCATCAGATAGCTAGCATAAACTGGAGTAAACTTCAAACAGTATCTGAAGATGCTATTAACACACTTTTAAATGCAATAACACAGATCTCAGGTATTAGCGTTGATGGCCATGCAGCTGCTGTAACAGCCTCCTCATTAGCGATGACTAGCTTTGGTATTCCATTAACTGGTAGATGTCAGCTGGATTTACAATTGGATTTATGAAAGGTTAGACGAATTAGAAATAGGTCTCAAAGATAAATAAAACACACAATACATATCGAATCTATGAAACTGGAAAATGTCTTTCTATTTACCTTTTACTTTAGATTGCCTTTTTAATACTATTAATTTTTTCAATAGTTCAATCAATTAATTAGTCAGCGCCAATCATCTATAATATATATATCGTGTCGATTATAACCTTCATCATTTCCTTTTTGCATTGCAACTCCTAACATATCAGTACGAAAACCGTTTGATAGCATTTTGGTATAAGCCTGGTGACGAGCTGCGTTTGTGCCTGCTACAAGGCGTGTCATTCTCCGTTCTATTGCAAATGTTTCACAAGCTTTTAGCAGCTTTTCAAAACCACTTCCAGCATCAGGTCCAGGTTTAACTGCGCCAAATTTGATATAGCAAGTATTGCTGCCAGCTTCAGAACCAGCACCACAATGACATACAGCTAAACCTACTAGTTGGCTATCCTTATCATTATAATTATTATTGTTACTACTACTATCTTCCTCACTCCAAAGTATTATTGTGTCACCAAGGTTTTGTTTTTTGACAGAACGAATTTCAGTTTCTAAATTTAATCCTGTATAGACAGCATTTGTTAGCTTAGCACATTCCTCAAGGAGATATTTTTCATCTTTATTAGTACGTTCTGATACTTCCTCAGAATATCTAGACCATTTCAAATTACTAGCCCCCTGTCCTGATCGTGTCACCTCTTTGGACATAATAGCTGTAAGAAAACGAGGCCAAAAGTCAAACTTCTGATATAGATGTATGTGTTTTGGGCTTTGTGCAAATGTAAACAGACCTGCATGTTTAGTGTTCCATTTAGAAAATAGTTGCATTGTTGGCTCCAAAAGACGTTTGGCTATACCCTGACTCCAGTAATCAGGATGTATACTTAATGGTCCAAAGAACCCTACACTTCCCCAATTAGCTGTAAAGTTAGAGCCTATAAGCTTGTCATTATTAACCTCGGCTCCATATGCAGCTAAGGGGTCTGCATAAAAACGTGTCCTAATGTAGTCTGCATCTCCAAAGAAACTCATAGGGTCTGGAAGGCCAAGAAATGTACCAAAAGCTAGTCTAAATATACGATCTGCTTCTGATAACTCACTTTCCTGAAGTGGACGGATATGGATATCCATATACTACACTATCTCTAGGAATGAGATTAATTTCTTCTTTATTTAGGTATCTACTATTTGCTTTACTTTCTTATTATTTCCATTCCCATACTTTGTGTTGAGTATTCCCTACCTCATCTACTTCATATTCAAAAACACCTACTAAATTGTTAAGGAAAGCCAACCTCCCTGTTGGGGATGTTCTATAAAAAAAGGAGCCACGAAACTTTACTTTTTTCCCTCCATCAGTAAACTGTCCTATTCCACGTCCTATTTCAGTAGCCAT
>DASQRW010000109.1:0-8649 GCA_035642715.1 Nitrososphaeraceae archaeon
CTATGGTCAAGGAATTAGTCAATTATCTTAGCCAATCTTATATTCCAAAGAGAATGAAAAAATCCTCATCCCATAAAAGACAGCTCTGTTAGCTTGAGAAAAATATCTCTTTATTGTAATAATCTGCAGATACAGATTGAACCTGCTTATACGGAAAAATTTTGTACATATAAAATAACGTCTTTTTTAGTTAACATTTATTTTTTAGTAATAATAGAACTAAAATCATCTCATATGTAAATTGATGGTTTCAAGCGTTACTTCATGGTTCCACATTAAATTGTCTTATTTGCTGAATAATTGCTGTGTTATTTTTCTAAAGCAAGTCGCGCATTATCCAAGATCTCAATCAAGAGAATATCATCAGAATTATTACGATATTTCAGATTATTTATCATAAGACTGATAGCTCTTGCTACTGCTACTTTTAATTCATTGATAGATGATGAGGAGGAGGAGGAGTCAATAACATCATCGGCATCATCATCATCATCATTATGTCTACTATTATTGTTCCTCTTCTCATAGTGAAACCTGCTGTCAGTCTCAAGTTTTGCTGCTCTTAGTATGGGCGCAAATTCACCTGACAAAGCATCATCCAATTTTGGAATCAGTTGAAACTGTTGATTCAGCATATAATTTACATATGCCAAGATAACATATCGCATTACAATTTCATCTCTCAATGAATCAACTATTCCTTTGAAATAGTACGTTATTTGTTTAGAAGATGCCAAGCTAGAAAGCATTCTATGATTTAAACTGTTCAATTGGTTTTTCTTTGCTTCTTGAGAAGCTACCTCTTTTTCTAATTCGTCATTTCTTTGTTCTAACGCATGTATCATTGCTATAACGCTGCCATATTTAGCCAATTCATTGATTAGAGTCTGCTTATCAATAGGATTATTACCACCACGACCACCACCAGAATCACTGCTGCTATACAATCCAAATACGATTGCAAGTTCAATAATATCCTGTTCTTTTATTCCATTTTCAAAGAGTCTTTGTAACGCAGGTCCTACCAAAGGTTGTGTTGATAATCTTGAACGTAAACTATCTATCTCCTGATTGAAATATACAGCATCAGATCGCAGTTTATCTAATTTTGATTCAAAGCCTAACTTGTCATCGTATTGTTCTTCTACATCTTTGAAGAATTTCTGCACAGCATCCTCAGAGGATATATTATTTGCCTCTGCTATTTCATTAATAGTATGCCATAATAGTTTTAGCTCTTTTAGACCAAAGCCCATTTGCTCAAGCTCATCATATACAGAAAGTCTCTGACGATAGGAATTTACCGTCTCTTCAAGAGAAACGCAGTCTCCGCTAAGTTTTACATACTTCTTTTCTAAGTCTGGATTAATACGCCCATAGAACTGAAATTGTCTTTTTAAAAAGTCAAGGTCTGAAGATTCTGCTATTATTTTATTGACATCATAACCATAATGTCTTAACCCACGAACAGCATTGGCAAATAATGAAACACCTTCTACAGGTATTCCATATTTGGATAATTCGATCTTAAGATTTGAATACCATGTAAGTGTAGAGGATGTCATTCTCTCGTTTTCTAAGGTTGTATTATAAAGTTCCTCGGCGGCTATCTTTTCTTCTTTTAATTGTTTTATTTTTTCTTGCAAATCTTTAATGTCATTTTCTAGTTTGTTTTTCTCATTTGTTTTTTGCTTGATATAATCAGGAATCTGAGAAAGTGGTATATCTCTTGAGAACTTGAGTAATTCATCTAGATAATATGCGATTTTATCTGGCTGTAAATCTAATTTTTTGGAGTTATTGTATATATCTGAAATAAAGTCTTCAAATTCTTTTTCGTTTACTCCAAACTTTGTCATTATCATCGCAAGCCTAAATCCTACTGCACATTGAGTGGCAGTTATTCCAACTTTTCTGAATGTGACTGCAAGCTCTCTGAGATCGTCTGCAAGAGGATAACTCAAACCCCGACTCCATTGATTAATTATGTTTGTTACTGCGCCTGCGCTCAGTCCTGTATCTAATGCAATTAAGTCTCTGGCCTTACCTTGCAACCATTGTTGTATGACTGCTGATTTAATATCCTCTGGAAGTTTAGTTGGCAATTAAGGAATATAGCGTGTATAATGGATATTAAAGTTTCGTCAAATACGTCAAATACGTCGTCAAATAAGTCAAAGTAATTCATTACATAGGTAGACGAGCATCCATATAAGGATTTTCAATTTTCTGTTATTTTAGAAGCAAACAAATGATAAGCCAATGGGTTGATATTCTCTCTCTCCCAAGGGAAAAGAAAGCTCTCCAACGAAATTCCAGAACATCTATCTACTGTATAGATAATATATATACCATTGCTGGTGAGAAATGATAACCTTACAACCAAAATTTTGCTAGTAGCAAAAAAGGACAAGATGGACATGTGTTCGGTGAGATGCAATACACTACTCTATAGAATCCACTCTGAGAGTATTATGCTCCTCCCTTAAGACAAAAGTTTTATCTTTCTTTCTCATGCACAGGAGTTCGTATAAAAATTTAATATTAACCCGATAACCCACCGGGCTGTTATATCGTCATCTTCTATTAGTCGCCAATCATTAATATGTTATATACTCGTCCTCTGACAATCCTTGAGATGATCCAATAGGTCGGATGTCTTTGGAAAAACCAAAATAAATACTGCCGATAGGCAATTGCAAGAAAGATGAAAACAGCAATCTATATACCCAAAATAATAAACTATGTTATTCATTATCTATTGTCTAGCAAATGATGCAAATAAAGCATTTTCCAGTAGCCACAGCATCCATCATCATATTAAATGCTGTAATTTTTGTCATAGGACTGTTATCAGGTTCCCAAACACAAATTATTCAAAATTATGGCTTTATTCCTAATCATCTTTTTTATGTGAGTAATGCGAATGATGATGGGAATAATAATAATAATCCTGCTGACAGTGCTCAGCAAAATCCATCGTCTTCTCTTCAACCGCTGCAATCGTCAGAACCACAATCATCACCATCACCATCACTACCTGAATCCATGACAAGATTGTTCACATCTATGTTTATACATGCTAACATTGCACATATTGCGTTCAATTTATTTGCGTTGGTTTACCTTGGTGGATATGCAGAAAGAGCAATTGGAGTTCCCCGATATGTATTGGTGTATCTTATCTCAGGAATTGTAGCAGCATTATTTCATGGTATTGTAGCGTCTTATATCTTGCACAATGGATATGTAGTACTGATAGGTGCGTCAGGAGCTATCTCTGGTATATTAGGCGTAGCAGCTGCCGCTGGCAATTCAAGGGCCTATTATTGGCTGGTGATACAAATTGTATTTGCAGTGATTGGCTCTGTAAGTGCACTTCCAATAGCATTTACTGCTCATGTTGGTGGATTTATTGCAGGTGTATTAATGACCAAGGTATTAGTTAAGCTAGAGCAGACAAAAAGAAAAAAATCAAGATATTTTCTGCAGCCGTGAAAGAAAAGAGGCAGTGATTACCACTAACTATCAGAGAGTACAAGATCAAAGAAGAAAGAAAAACTTCCTCACTTT
Organism: Nitrososphaeraceae archaeon; assembly: GCA_035642715.1. Taxonomy (GTDB): domain Archaea; phylum Thermoproteota; class Nitrososphaeria; order Nitrososphaerales; family Nitrososphaeraceae; genus JAJNBK01. Next base: position 3,574 of record DASQRW010000109.1, read on the forward strand.
TTTGAATCAATATTATGAAATAGATATATCTTTATTTTAATAGCAAGAGTGTTGGCTCTCCATCAAGACATAGATTGGTTCCTTTTTGTAAGGAAAATTCTCACTACTATCTTTAAGAATTACAAGTAATCTAAACTCTTTTAGGGTATTCTAAATATAGAAATGGTTAAAGTTAAGAAGGTAATTTATCTAATGATCAAAGGATAACTTCCATGTATATAGAAAAAGCGAATTTCCAGTAACGACAGATGATAGTTTTCTGTTAGGTACAGTGACTATAAAACACACGATAGCCTTCTAGAAAGTAATGCAGATAAAGTAAAAGTAAACTAGATAATAATCCAAACTAATGAACTTATAGTAATAGGTCAAGACAGACATATGCTGACGAAGCTCAGAAGAGAATCTACCACGAAAATAAAAGCAGGGTCTTTTTATGCAGCTCTTCAAAAGTAGAAACAGTAGAATATTGTGAAATATGCTGGAAGAAAAAGGAAGCGAAATTACTAATAGTAATAAAAATAATCCGCAAGATTTGCTTCAGAAAGGACAGCGACTACTAAAATTAATCGGCATACTTATTATTGCAAAAGAAAGATAAGAGTACGAAAGAGATATTAAGAATTAGCTCCTTCTAACACTACTACCACTAATCTAATTACAAAAGATTTAATAAAAAATGCGCGATCAGGTATATTTAATGATAGAACGGGTACATAGTTTAAAATTGTGGATTAAGGATGAAATCATCAGAAGATAGATCTTCTAATGCTGTCAGAGTATGGATGCCGCTAGGCGCAGTAGCAGCTGCAATTACATTTGTAATAGCATTTGTAATGCGTATCCCACAAGAGCAAACTATTGCTGCTTCTGCTCTTGCTGCAATTATGGTTTTTAGCGGTTTTTTCTTCAGATCATTTGGAAAAGACAAAGAAAAATATCAAAAATAAACCCTGGAAAATAATAAAGGGTGCAAGGGCATAATAAACGTGATGATCAACAAAATAACGAGTCAAATTATCAAAATGTGTCTATCAAATACATTATGTATTAACAAAAAATAACCCGGTTCATATATGCTTTAACTCTAAATAAATGGGTTCATGTAATATTGGTTAATTATATTGTTAACAATAGAAAGTAACATATTGTGGCATCTAGGGGGTTTAGGTCCTGCATGTAAAGGGGTTCAATAATAGTATGATTTATTAACATTTCAACATATTCACTGCTTGTTAAAATATAAATTCAAATTATCATCCTCATTTTACTAACTTCAAGTCGGTTACTTAAATTAACTTACCTTGCTGGAATGGCCAATTACTATTAACATCACTGAAGAATTTGCCTCCTACTTCAGACAGTCATTATTCATCTGTGAATTCCTCATCACTTGTCCCTTTTCATGAAGTACAACAACTTGGAGATAGTTCTCGTGGAAATCCAACTCTATGTAATTAGTAGACATTCTACCTTCCAAGTTGGATTTGGTTACTTTTTTATTCACATACTGTCAACTAGCCAAAATTAGCAAATTAAAGTCCTTCTTCTGGAGTGTTATTTGCAAGATTTAATCAAAAGGGCTCAAAATCTCAAATAAGTATTGCTACTGTTGTCCAATAAAAATAAAAAGTGCTGACGTTTGTCAGGGATTTAGTGTATAAACTTTATAAGGCTTATCAGTCCCATAGTTAATATATTTCCATCGATTATCAGACATTGATAACTCATGAAATTCTCTCTGTACTTTGCGATCTAATGATTTGTATACATTCTCTCCTATAGATATTTTGTTTGCACCTGTTAGAGAAGTTATCTTTGCCGCTACATTCATGCTATATCCCAGTATATCAATAGGCGAGAGTTGTTCGTACCCATACTGAACAATCGCATTTTCTCCTGCGTCTATACCTATCTTGGCAAATAGTTCTGGATACCCATATCTTTTAAAGATTACATTAATCTCATCTTTGATTGCATTAATCATCGATTTCCCACATTCAACTGACGTATCTGAAGCAAGATATTTGTCGTTGTTGTTGTTGTTGAGACTACAAGGAAAAAATGAGATTACTGCATCGCCTACGTATTTTAAGACATATCCATCATGACTATCTACAACATGCGATATTTGGTGGGTAAAAGCTCTAATTATTGTAACAAGGTTGTCTACGGGTAAAGTCATGCTCATGCTAGTTGAGCCGACCAGATCAGCATATATAATAATAAGCGGAATCTTGGAATTAATGTGGCTACGAAGAAACTTTTGACCACGTTTTATTGAAGTATGGATAATCTTTGGCCATAGGTTATCAAGTATCAAAGGTGTATGTATTTTATACCAATATGCTATTGATTCTTCTTCTTGCATGCTCTTTTCGAGTAAAAATGTAATCTCATGCTGCTGCTGCTGCGACGTATCGGTCATTTGCATTGTCCGTATTAGCGATTCATAAGCTACCAGTTCATCATGTTCTATTATGAAATCTTGCTTCATTTGCACTAATTCGTCTTCTTCAGGCATAGAATTTTCTCGACTGTTACCTTCTGTTTTTGATTCGGCAGTCTTTGGAAAATTCTTTCTCATCGTCATCGTAGTAGGTAGGTTTGACCTTGATAAATCTGCTTTTGCATCAGTTGGCTTTCCTCCTAATCCTGTAATTATTCTTTTAAGTCTGCTTTTTTGAATGTGCGTTTCTTCTAAATGCTGTTTTAGTCTTTGCTTTACTTCTTGTATTGGTGTCTGATCTATTCTTGATATTATTCTATCTACTGATGCATTTTCAGTAGACAATACTTGATTTAGATTTTCAACTAGATTTGAGATCAGTTGAATATTATTTTTATTATTATCATAGTTCCTACCCTGTGACATGTGTAGTATCTATTTAGGTTCGATTACATCATTTAAGATTGTTCTCAACCAGGTGTATAATATACTTACTTGAGGTGCAAGAAGACAGGGACAACGTGTGAAGTCTACAAAATTTTAATTCTATCCAATATACTGGGTCTTGTGGTATTTACCTGATTATGGTAAAGATCTCTAACACAATTTTTTCTTGCTTCTGCTATATATATATTGTAGATGAAAATCATTACATACACGGACTTCTCTCCTTTCATAAAAAAATATTCTTTTGACAGCGTACATCCTGATTCCAAACATAAATAATTATTACATCATCATACAATGTGAAAGAATTCCAAAATTGTTCTTATGCAAAAAAGCAATGCATTATCTAGAGGAATCTAAGAAACTGCATAACTGATAACCATATTAAAGAAGGACTAGCGAATTTAATAGTAGATAGCATATACAGAATATTCCAGACCACCATATAGAATAAAAGACTCTAATATAGTGGAAAAGTAAACACAATGATAATCTTCTGTTAACATCCAGAAAGGGTTTACTTGGAATATATTAAATCAGACTAGTTGATATGCATATTTTAAACACACCCCATCTCTAATCTCATGTGTACCCTCCTTTGATCTTTCAGACACGAGTATGTAGCTAGTTTTTGTGAAGTATTATTGAGTATTATAAAGGGTATTGAGTACATTGTAATGAAATAGTTGCGTGCTTGTCTCTTTAGTATCTTTTTGAAGTTTGGTATGACAGCTTAATGATTAAATTTCCTTTCTTTAAAATCTTCAATTGTTTCTAGCCTCCATGTTTCTTTTCCATGACATTTAGGACATTATGCTCAAATAATAGTTGCTTGAGTGTGTGTGATTATGTTTGGGTAATAGATACTAGTGGATGATATTATGTATATATCTGAATATAGTTTGTTATGGCGTATGTATATATATTATTTTTAAAGGGAAAAATCTTATTAGATTCGCATTTATACCAGAAGCAGATTGCCCGCTAAGCGTGTTATTTTTGTGGCTCTGCCGTTATTGTTGGCTCCCTTAGTTTATGGTACAGTTTACAGTTCGTAAGAGCTTCTTTATCTCTTCTGTTGTGTAAGCTCGGTCTTTGTACTTTCTTGTGGATTCTTCACCTAGAAATTTTGCAATCTTCTTCTTCCTCAGGATGACGTCGTTTATATCGTAGAAGGTTAGGATGGCTGTAAGATATGTAGCCCGTGTTCTATATGAGACTGCAAAATCCGAGTCTGTTCTTAATGCGATAATAAATTCTATGATTTTCTCTTCTATTACTGTAGGAGTGTTTTTATCTGCCAAAAGCTCATCTATGGTTTTATAGTTGTGAAATCGCATGTATTTTTTTAGAGAAAAGATATATGTCTTCTGTGTTGCGGGACTTTTGATTGAATTAATATAGTTAAGGTAAGGTTTACCTTCTAGTGATGATATATTATCTGTAGTAGCAGTAGCAGTAACAGCGGCGGCATATGGCAATGGTGACGAAGTATTACTACTCAATGTAGATGCTTTCTCTCTCTCTTTGTCATTAGATCAAAATACCAGATTATTAATACTTGGTATCAAGTAAACAGCTATTTTTAATACTTATTTGAGCTAAACTATATTGTAAATTCAATATGTCAGAATATCCTTATGAGGATAAAATTCATAGCGACGATAGGGTGAACTATAAGGCTGTATATTCATCTGATGGAATAAAAATAGGTGAAGTTGAAGCGGCATTTGCAGACTCTTTTATTGTGAAGTTAGAAAAAGAAAAAAATATGGAGATAAAATATGAAATTCCTAGACTAGAAATATCAAGTCTTATAGATGACAGAATTACTCTTAAATTAAAACAAAGCGAGATAGATGAAAAATATCAAACATCATCAATCAAGAAGAGCTCCAAATAACTGGATGCAAAGATATTGTAACCTCTCCAGCAGGTTCAAATAAAATATCTATATGACATAATGCATAGCGGCTGCTCGTCGATAGACTCGCAAGATACTCTCTTCTTCGGTGCACTTTCTGGTGCGAGATGAATGAATGAAGTATTTCCACTCGAACGTGCATCAGAGGCTTACGAGCTAATTATGAGTAGTAAGGCGCAGTTTAGAGCTGTCCTTACTATGTAGTAGTTGTCGCAGAAGAAGAGGAAGATAGATGGAGAGAGAGAGATATGGCAAA
>DASQRW010000110.1:0-7426 GCA_035642715.1 Nitrososphaeraceae archaeon
AGTGCAAGTAAAAGAAGTGTAACTAACTAAATAAATAAAGCCAGAAAACAGTAAGAAAAAAATTATAACTGTTCTCATTATTATTATTAAAAATATTGATAGGCAATTGTTATTGAGATCATTCTAATAGTATTATTTTTAATACTCTTGTCCTTTTGTTGTTGTTCTTACAGAATAAGAAGAAGATTCATTTTTAATTTTTTCAATAATATCAGCAATAGCTATTCTTACAGTAGATATTCCCGTTCTAAATGGATATGCTCCACCTCCTTCACCAGTAACAGGATTTATCCATTCATAAAAAGTATGTATATATGGATTATCTTCTGAAGCCAATTTTGAAAGAAGAATATCGCACTCTTCAATTCGATTAAACCTACTTCTTGCAAGCATTTCTATTCCTGTGATCCAAGCCCAAAATGTATGGTTATGATATTGATATGGTTTAAGAACTCATGGTGCAGTTTTCTTCAGCTCACCCTCTGTCACAAGAGGCAATTTGTCTTTCCATATCCTACTTCTAATAGCATCAAGGGTACTTGTAGATCTATTATAGAGTTTTTGATGAATAGATTTTAGTTCTTTGTCTTGTTGTTCTTTTTGCTCTTTTGTTTGATTTTTCTTGCTATCTTGATCTTCATAATGATGACTATGGAGTCTAAGGCTATCGTCAGATGTATTCTCTGTAATTGCAATTAGGTAAAGGGATACATCTTGAGTAAGCATTCTATGTGTGCTGCCGGTATGATAGGATTCTTCAATATCCATGTAGCAGCCAGCTTTCTCTGACCATAACTTTTTTTCTACAGCATGTATTGTCTTATCCGCTAATTGGTTTAATCTATTAGCTTCACTATTTCTTCCAAGTTTGGATAGTAAAGCAGAGAGGTCATTTAGAGCAAGAAGCCAACAGGCTTGACTGTAGACTATTTTACCAGCCCTTAGTGTGGTATCCATCCAGTCTTCATTATGATTTTGCTCTAACAAACCATCGCCATCAATGTCTCGTCTATTCAAGTATTCAATAGCTCTTAACATACGAGGAACAACAAACTCAGTAACTTTTGGTGGATCTGTTATTCCGGATTCTGATAGTAAAGCAGAAACATAATCTAATGAAGTTTCAGAGGCTGTAATTGTTGTCCGTGCCGATGATTCTTGAGTTAAAGATGATCCACTCTTTTCTTCTTCTTGCTGTTCCTTCAAAGTTCTCGCCAGTATCCAAGCGGTTGTAGCGACTATCAACCCAGTAGAATCAATATCTGGATTCTGCCCATAGATTTCAGAGAGCCCAGCTTGATATATTGTTGTAGGAAGTGCTCCCTCAAACTCTTTTTCTTTATCTGCATTCGCTACTTCCGGTAAAAAATCCATCTCTGTAGACCCTCTACCATAAATTACCTTCTCTTTGTTAGGTGATATTTGATGAGACCATATTAGATAAATCTGCTGTATCACTCCTTGAATATTGCCAGATAGAAACTAATCTTTAAGAATGTACGATGCATCCCTATACCATATTGCTTGATAAACTCCGCCAGGATTTAGGCCCTGAAGCACATGTTCTTGAGTTTTCTGTATGAATCTTTCTGCCTTAGTAGTAAGGATTTTCCAAGGATTAGTAGCAAAGTCAGAAGAAAAAGGGGAAGAAGTTTTTATATTATTAGTATTTGTCACGAAGATCTTTAGGTTTTTCTTTAACTTGTATAAATTTTTTGTTTAAAGTTTTATAATAACTCAATAAAAATATGTAATAGAGAATAGTAATTTGTCTAATAATAATGAAAATGTGGCAGCTCATTATTATAAATGTAGGTTGTGTAAAGCGCAGTTTGACAACTTAGAAGATAGACAACAGCATGAGCTGATAGACCACATACAAAAAGGTGAGATTCCTACAAAAGAGAACAAGTAAATATCATATTGAAATGAGAACTCTCCATCAATAACATAAAAACCCTCTGTTTTTTTCTTCTTTTACAGATGGCGCATCTGAAATATATTATTAGAAGGTGGGTAGTAATAGAGGGACAAGATTTCTGCAGGTTCTGTGGAATGTAAGATAACAGATTTGATTATATATTGTAAATCATCCCGCCGATGCTATCTATAGTAGTAGTAGCAATGTAGATAGATCATGAAATGTATAGATGGATAGAAAGAAATCAAGTTTGTTTCTCTTCTTCTTCTTCTTCTTCTTCATTTCTAACAATTTCAATATAATCCGATGCTTTTTTATCTAGAATATTATAATGAGAATCAGAAAGAGATCCTTTCTTAAAGAGATAGATTAATTCAGTTCTAATGCGCTTTAACTGCAAAATACATTGCTGCTTGTCTTTTTCATGTAATGTGTCATATGTTGATTGTATTCTTGTTAAATACCTGTTGACATAACGTCTCTGACCATATTTGTAATACCATCCTATCAACACTGAGGCAGCACCCACAATACCACCAATTATAAAAACATATACTTCTATCGTTATTGCAGGTTTGAAATTTGCAGTTAGTGTACCAAAGCTAGAAGTTTCAAGTGTCACGGGATTGCTATTTAGACCATTTGCAAGGTCAGACCAAGATGCAAAAGTATATCCACGTTCTGGTATGGCAATACATTGGAGTACCTGACCTTTGTCATAAGAAGTAGAATTTCCTGAAATATTTTTCACGCCATTACATCGTATTTCTCCTGTATTTGTAGGATTGATATTAAATGTTAACCTTACAGCCACTTCATCAGTATAGCCATTAATAAGAGATATAGTATTAGATCCAGTATTTGTAATGTATACTCTATTTTCATAAGGGTCGATTGTAATATGGCTTGCAAGAAGCGGAAAGCCTACATAAGATGGCAGATTTACTAATGAGTCTTCACCGCTGTATGACTTTTTCATGGTGGGATTTACGCTTATTTCTTTCAGGATGATATCGTTCTTGAATGATGCTGTAGTTGGTGTTAGTGTTTTATCAGTCTTGGTTTTGTCATGGATATCGTCGTCGTCAATGTTTATTGATTTGGTATCTATAACGGATACTGTATTTGATGCTATATTGCTGACATATAACTTCTTGGTAATAGGATTAATTGCTATGCCAACAGGTGAATCGCCACCAGAAGTTATATTATCTATTACATTGTTAGTTATTGTATCAATAACAGAAATACTATCGGAATCATGATTTGCGACATATAGTCTGTTATTTACTTCAGTAATATCAATTGCTAAACCTGTAGGTCTTTTCCCTACCGATATTTTAGCAGTTATATTATTTGTTTCTCCATCTATAACCGATACTGTATTTGAATCTATATCTGTAACGTATACTTTGTTAGATAGAGGATTAACTGCTATACCATATGGTATTTTCCCGACTGATAGTGTCTTAATTACTTCATTAGATATGCCATCTATAATAGATAAAGTGCCATCTTCCAAGTTTGTTACATATATCCAATTAGCAGATGGATTAACTGCTATGCCAACAGGCGATTTACCTACAGATATATCAAGCAATTTAGTGTCAATGGAGCCATCTATAACAGAAACGGTATTTGATCCTTTATTCGTTACATAGACTCTATTATTGAGAGGATTTGTATCGATGCCATAAGGAAAAACATCAACATTGATTCGGTTCTGAACCTTATCTGTTTCTGTATCTATAACAGATACAGTATTAGAATATTCATTTGCTACATATACTTTCTTGGTATTAGGATTTACGGCTATTCCAACAGGGAAAGTATTTACATCTATACCAGAATTAGACAAGCTAGAAGGAGGAAATGAAGAAGCATTAGCAATATCGCCCTCATCACTTATATTGCTGGCAATTCTGCCGCTGCTATCATTATTATTGTCATTATAACCATCTGATAATGATGGATTATCGCCCTGAGCAATAACAACATTATCTGTATTATACAAGTAATATTGTAATGAGACTAATACCAATAATATTATTAAAGGCAGTGATATTATTGCTGTAATCGTCAATATAGCTGAAACACAAAGAGCTTCTTTTTTGTCTTTCTACGGATAAAATGAATGATCCTGTTACGTTAGGCTTTCTCACCACATCTATTAGGTAATTGATTAAACTAGATGAATACGAATTAAATTATTTATACGGATGAATAAAGCAACCGGAGGGAGATATGTGATCTAGTTTGCAATATAATTTCTTAATGCAAGGATAGTAATCGTTAAAATTTTCTGTTCCATAATCTTTTACTGCTCTATATTGCTTTTTCAATAATGCTTTTCTCCTCAAAAGATGAATGTAACTATGCTTTAATCCTAAAGTGTGATACACACAGATGCTTCAGAATACTAAATACTACCCCATAATCTTGATGCACTATATATGTTTGCCATATATAGCTTAACAAGAGAGATCCAAGAAATGATTATTGCTGCAACTAGCATATTCTTATGCCTTGAAATATAAACACCATAGAGAGAATTCTCTAAGATGTATTTGGTTCTATTGCTACTCAAAACCATGCTTAGTTAGATCCGATCTGTATTTGAGTTTCATCTATTATGAATGCAGATTTATATCCTATCCTTGTATTTTTATTTGGACATACACCATCATTTTTTGGAATCACGCTTCTATGTATCCAAATATGCCATATTGTATTATATCCAATTCTTTCGATAAATGGTTCTGATGCTTTTCATGTATTTCTCAGACCCAAAAGTCCAAAGCAATACAAATACAAGGCATATATCTATTAAGAAAAGGTTTAGTTCTATCACGTTCAACTATTTACATGTTGTTTTATCCAATTTAGCTCTAGAAGTTACTTCTGCCTAATTTAATAGTGAAAGTAAAATTACAATATAATATTATCAATTTATCTCTATTAGGGAAAAGGGGCACACATTTATAATTCCCTGTTGGTAAAAATAAGTAATGGCTGATGATATTTTTTTAAAGTACTCTGTATGCATTGGTATTACATATGTTATGTTCATACTAAATCCTTTTATTGTATTTGCTGTTAATAACCAAAATGTTTCTGATATAGCTCTCCATATCAATAATTCAGATGATAGATCAGCGGCACAAATGGAGAATTATGATTCATATAGTTCGTATATTCATTATGTTGACGTCTTCAGCGACCTGAGCAGAAATATGACATCATCCTCCTCTTCTGATCTTATTGAAAATGACGCATCTATAGAAGCAGTAGAAGAAGATAACATCAATAGTAACACAGAAGATGAAACTACTGTGGACACGAATCAGTCATCATCATCTTCGCTATCATCCTCCTCTTCTGATCTGTCAGAAGATAATACTATACCTACAGAAGAAATAGAAGAAGATACTGTTAGCACAGAAACTGATTCAGAAGATGAAACTACTGTGGACACAAATCAGCCATCATCATCATCTTCACCCTGAAGATTGATAAGATAATATATATTTCTGAAAGTATTTTTTGAATTGTAGATGAAAGATTAATTTAATTAATACATCTATCAATCTTTGAATCTGCTATTAGTAAACACCTTGAATTATTTATCTATAGTAAACTATTGTTATCCGTAGATGCTCATGATGTAGAGTTTTGCTGAAGTGAAGAATTGGTGGAAGGAATAGCATCTATGCATTATTTGTCAGTAGCTCTACAAGGTGCTCGTAATTCTTTCAGATAAATCTAATAATAATATACTATCGGTATTGAATTCAGCATAGTTGATAATGTTATTATTATTATCTTTGTGTTGTTCACCGTCTGTTCGCGGAGGGAGAAGATGTTTTCCAATAATGTATTGTAAATGGCTGCTCACACCTAGATTTGTACATTATCCATTTCATAGATCCACTTTGTTGAAGATAATCAGAAAGCACTAGACTAGAATCCAATTGAATAAGAGGTGGAGGGTTGAGTATACATCCATCAGTTCATCATCACCACTTCCAGCAATAACCACTTGCTTTCCATTCTCTATAGATCGTCTGCGTCATACATTCACATTTGACCCATCTGCATGATAAGATCTTATAATATGAATTATAGGCTAACCTTGCTCTATATATAGACATGAAATAAGTGCTGAATGTATTGTATAAAGTCTGCAATATGCCTGTTATTTCAGCAGCTTTAGCACAAATTAGAGTAAAATCATATTGAATATAAATGATAAGTAGACCAGAATGTTTCCTATCAGCAGTAATCAAGTCATCTGTTATATTTAGCCTCTATGAGACGAGCCGTTATAACCTTATACGTATCAATAATAATAATACATGTTATTAGCCATAAACTTCCAGAGCAGTCAGTGCAATTTTTGCATATTAACATTAATGATTGGCGTATAGTGTATATATATACAGATCAACAGTATTATATACACTAGAGGTGTGGATGTTTGGTAAAATTAGTACCGGAATGTACTAAATGTGGTTCGCCTGTTACTGATTTAGTAGAACCTGAAGTCGAAGAACATGGCCAGGTAAAGAGAGGTCGATATGTCAATAGTGTTTGGATATGTAATGATTGTATAGAAAGTGAAAAAGAGCAGGAAAAATTATGATCATTAGAACCACAAAGTAGTAGTAATAATAATGATCAATATAAGAACGTTGGAATCCCATTTGAATCCCAAGTCCATCTAATTTATCTTCTAATACTCCACAAGCGGATGAAGCCGGCTTATAGTAGGCTGTTTTTTATTTCTCAAAAAATATATTCTTTTTGCTGCTAGAGCTAGGTTTCTGTATGTGGTGGAGCTTTTGATTCTGATAGTGTTAAAACATTAAATTCTCATATTAGAATGGAGGATGATTAGGAAAGTTAATTACGACGACAGCAAAAAGCTGAAATGGTTTTCCAGGTTATTATTATATTAACTTAGTATACTAACTCAGAATTCCAATCTGTACATTAAGTAGTTAAGATAAAGCTAGATTACTCTAAACTGATTATATGTCTTTTTCTTGATTTTGTCTGTCAGTAGAGAGTGAAATGATATGACTCTTTCATACTTTATTATCAGTCCTAGTTGTTGTTGTAGTAGTAGTACTATTTGTCAGTAATAAGAAATAAATCAGCCCTCATGAAGTATATTGTTATATTACATATATCTATAAGTTATATTTTTCATCTCATAAGTAGGACAATATGGTCAAAGAAGATAAGAATAGTATCGAGATAATAGAACAAGGAGATATATTCTTCTTTTATAGACCCAAAGTTGATACTGAAGAAGTTAAAGACATTAAGGATGTCCAGAGATTTTATATGGTTACTACACCAGAGGAGGAGAAGGAGAAGGAAAAAAAGAAGAATGACATTTACAGATTATTTTTAATAGGCCAAAAACAATTACCAGAAATTGTTGAAGGTAAATCTACCTCTGAAGAAAAAAACTGGGCATTAAATATACTTACAACTTCT
>DASQRW010000111.1:0-13457 GCA_035642715.1 Nitrososphaeraceae archaeon
ATAGCTCCAGTTATCAAGATTGTAGATAGAATATTTACATTGTTAGTTTTCATATCTTGGAAATCATTATACAATATTCATTATAATGGTTTGCAATCTCATTATTGACCAATTATCTTAATATGCATACCATAAATTCGGATTCAATACTAAGAATTTGCATTATTTTTGGTTTTAATAATAAGGTTAGTGAGATTTGTTATTATAGTAGTTAAATAAGATGTATGACAGTTGTTTGTAAGAAAAATGTCTATTTCCTCCATTATAATGTATATTTTATTAGTACTAATTGTATCAACAGCTGATTAGTGATAAGGCATACCTCTCATTACCTATAATGCAGAAGCAGTAAATATGACAAGTTACCTTACTAATCATACAAGAGATGGTTGATTCATTTGAATTTATAAAATCACAAATAACAGGCAAAAAATATAACAACAATAACTTGGGATAAAGTCCTTCTACAATTTACTTCGATTAAGAATGTTTATCTTAAATAACTCCTTCTTTATACAAACCCGTGAAAATACTACGTACTAAACTATCTTCTTTGGCTATAATGACGGATTTATCCACAATGTTATTTTTTTGGATGCTGCATGATAAGACTTTACATATATAGTCATGTTATTTTGTAAATCATCATCATCTAACAACAATCAGAATTTAGTAAATTCCATAGGTATATATGAAAAAGGATCATCTAATAGAACAAAGATCTAGATAACTTAACGAGTTAGCTATCTATCAACAGGTATATAACATAATACTCAAAAATGTTAAAACAAATATGTATTTGTTAATGATGAACTTCTTCTCCTCTTTCAAAACGCTGATGAATTACAAGATCGTTTTGATTCTGAAACGGTTTACCGCATGTATCACAAATAAAATTTGTCATTGCTGATGGTGTAACTTCTGGATAATCCTTTCGTTCCCCATTCGCATTTGTAGATTCTCTTTCCCTTGTACTGCTGTCAATTGTTACGTCACGAGTTCTTGTGATAGGGCCCTCACGTGTTTCACTACTTATTTGATATGTTTGTTTCTTCTCTGGGTTATTTTCTTCAAGTGCCTTTTGTACATGATATACATCTCTGAATTTTATATAGCCGTCGAGGCTCTCAAATAATGCTATTACATTAGTATCTGTTGTGACTTTATTTATATACTCGAGAATATTATTTTTAAAGGCTGGAAACTGCATTTTAGCTAGCAAGCTTGCTGCATAACTGAGAAAATTAGCATCTCTGCTCCCTTTCTCGACTGCTTTATTGATAATATTTGTATCATATGTAGGATCGTGCTTGATCGAACTAACGTTAGTCTTTGAATTGTCTTTGGTTTCTATATCAGTCATTTCTATACTTTCTCCCTCATTATTCACTTGGCAATAACTTTCATAATGGTTTCAGAACAATATAGTAAATCATTACTAGAGAATGCTTCATAATCTTAATCATATCACAAAGTGTCGCAACCTGTTTTTTGCTTTTATTCTATTTGTCTTTGTATGTCTGTCAATATTGCGATTTCTTTATCTTTCTAAATTCCTCAGTCTGTCTAAACATTTATCTTCCTAACTAATTAACATTTTTTTGTCTTTCATACTCTCTGACAAATGGAAACAATGTTCTTGATAAAGAAAATGAGAGTATTAGATCTATGAACACCATGACAATTAATAAGAAGCTTACAAAATTTCTTTGCTTTTAACGTATAGTTTCTTATTTCATATAGTTATTATTATTGCACGTTTTACAATTATATTCTAAAATTTTATCTAAATACATAGGAATATATATAAGATATCATTTTTCGTCCTATTAAATGAAATTTCTTTAGAGAGAAATAAGAATTATAACTCTTAGTTGAACCTATTTATGCAATAAAATATAATTAAACCACAATGGCATCAAAAGAAAATTCCGGTGATAATTCCTCCAACATCAAATGCGACCTGTGTGGCATTACATTCACAACAGAGCAAGATAAAGAACAGCATATGAAATTAGAACATAAAGAACATCAAAGGCCTACTGGCGTAACCTAGAAGGTATAATAGGAAAGTTGTTTGGTGTTTTAATTTTTATTCCATTTATCTCATAGACATTTAGAACCAGTGCTTATAGATTAGTAGTCAAATATTTGAATCAGGACAATATACTTGTTTCTCTAATATGTATCGGCAGTAACACATATAGATTATAATTATGGCACAAATAATGTATATCTATTGGAATTAGTAAGAAAAATTTTAGTTTATGCTAATTGCTGATAATAATCGATACATTATTTATCATATTTATACACCTTTCTTTATTTACTAATTTTCTATGTTAAATTACAAATCAGGAAAAGAAGCCATGAGTTCATGAGCAAAGTACTCTATGTTAGCATGAAGGCTCTCTTCCATAAATATTTATAACCAAGAATTATTAAATCTGAAATTGATTTATTATCATAATAAAAATTGAAAATTGGTTATCCCTTCATATACATATACTGTCTATCAGAACTCAACATTGTTTGTAATTTAATCAAATTTATGAAAATTACTTAAACTTATTAAAGCGTTACCTTTATGTGAATGTCTCATAGAGAGAAAGAATGTATATATCTGATATTTGTCTATTTTACATATATTTATTAATTGAAAATCTTTGATAGTCTATCGAGAAAAAAATCCCATTTCCTATTTAAAGACAATAATATAAAAATCTTTATTTGTGGACCCACAGTTTATGATTATTGTCACCTTGGACATGCACGTATACTCTTTTTCTATGATCTCATGACCAGATATCTGCTTTTCAAAGGCTTAGACCCGATGGTGATTGTCAACCTGACAGATATCGATCCAAAGATAGCTACAAGAGCAAATATTCAAGGGTTGTCACCAGAAGCTCTTGCAAATAAATACATCGATGAACTATATACAGATTTATTATCCTGTGGTATCACAACTACCTTCAATTTTGTTAGAGTATCAGATTATGTCAAGACTGCTGCAAAACTGGTTGCAAGTTTGCTTGAGCGCAAATTAGCGTATTCTCGTAATGGAAACATCTACCTCGATACGACTACATTAAGATCATATGGAAAATTATCTCAATTGAGTGTAAAAGACCTAGATAACAGAAGACTTGACATTGGGCCGGGCAAACTCAATCCGAGGGACATTCTAATATGGAATGCAAGCGACGAATTTGGGCAAAAGTATGATGATAAGATTCTAGGACGTGGAATTCCTTGGTGGCATATGCAAGATACTTCGGTTGTGATGTCAAATTTCAATGGAATATATGATATACATGGTGGTGGAAAGGAATTAATATATCCACATCATGAGTCTATTCTTGCACAACTCGAAGTTCTGACATCCGCTCCTTCTCCTATACGATATTGGACTCACGTGGGATTAGTGAATATAAAGGGAAATAAAATGTCAAACTCAGAAGGTAACACAATTAGGATTCGAGATGTATTGAAAAGATATAATTCAAATACGTTGAGACTTTATTTCTTTTCCCAACACTATAGAGAGCCTTTAGCATTCTCTCAATCTAAACTTCATAAATTTGAAATTATTGACAAGACCATAAGTAATACAATGGCTAATGTCTTGTCCCGCAGGGAATCAAATAATGGCTCTAAACTATTGGCTAAGTTTATCAAATATATTGAAGATGATTTCAATACACCTTCAGCCCTATATCTCTTGATTGATACAGCAAGATCACATAACGCAGTTAACGATCTAAAAAATATGGTGAATATTTTCGGACTCCGATATTAAAAGAAGAATGGAATTTAACGAATTTTACTTCTGTTCTTTATGGACAGAGCATTTCAGAATAAGCAATTGTGCTGATATCTTACTTAATGAAAAACTTACTAAAGACTACTTTTTCAATCGACTAACCAATATAACCTGCAGCGACACTCACTCTGCAATAGAGGAAGGTGTTAGAATCTCTTTGAAAAAAGGGATAGATTGTTATGTATATGTCCCTGACGATAATAGAAAACTGGAAGATATGCTGTTAGGAAAAGGATTCACTTTAGTAGATTCAATGTCAGTCTTGAAATGTACAACAAACAGTATTGAATATGACAATAATACTATCGATATTACTAAAATTGATATAGATTCAATTCCAATTTGGGTCGATGTATTCTGTCATGCCTTTGATATACAGAATTGGAAAAATGAAGTTCAACGAATAATTAAATCACATTTTAAAGAACTCACTTTGCTAGTATCATATCTAAACAACAAAAGCAATATTCCTGTTGGATGCACAGCGTTATTCCATAGGTGCAGTTTAATTGGTCTGTATTGTTTAGGAACAGTATCTGATTTCAGGGGTCAGGGGATAGCAACGAAAATGGTTAAAGTAGCTTTAGAAATCGCGCAACGCAGAGGGTTAGATTTCATTTTTCTTCAGGCATTTGCAAATGAAGGAATCATAGGTTTTTACAACAAACTTGGTTTTCAGACAATATATAAGAAAAAAGTATATGCATTTCTTAGAGAAGAATAAAAATAATGTCGATAGAAAAAGTTTCAAAAGTGCCGTCAAGAGGGGCCCAATTCAAAGTTAGACAGATAAACTGCTTTGAGAGGTGAGATCTAAAGATCTTACTTTCTAATCCTGCAACATACAATAGATGTTTCTCTTAAGTTAATTTTTTACATCTATTAAAGATGACAAGCAAGCAAACTGCGTATTGATCTGCTCAAGCCTTTTGATTATATTAATGCTTAAACTTTTAAAATTAAGTAGGTTGTTGCTATGCATTCCATGTATATCATCTCTATGAAAGGCAGATATATTGGTAATATTCCAATAGAACTAGGTCTCAAACTGTAGTAGATGCACATATAACAGCGCAGGAGTAATGATTGATGCAATAAGAGGAGCAAAATTGGCTCTTGCAGGACATTTCTAGTCCTCGTAAGAGAATTTCTGCATACTGCTTTAAGCAGACTCCTATACAGATGCCATTTTCAAGCTACAGCAATTTCATAGAGTTTGCTAGAGAAAAAAAGGGAGAGAAATTATAAATTTACTAGTCAAATCATTGGTGAATAGCATCCCACATGAATTAGCCATGTGGATTCATATCATTTATGGTAGATTATTTGAATTTAAACATCTAAAATGCTACTACTCTGGAAACTTCCTTGGTGAAGATTAACGATAATTTTATGGTAGTCCGTCTATAATGATGCTTGTTACAATTATACGCAAAAGCAAAATGGACCAGTATTATTCATAGCAGGTACATGTAGCATATTCTTCCCTTTTACTTCTCTATTCACTATGAACCTCAAATATATAATATTTATTTGAATATGCCATAAATACTCAACGCTAATAAATCCCGAAAATCGGATTGCTGTACTCTCATCACAGAAGATCCATATGCATAAAGTAAATAGCAAGTTTTGTGATATAATATACAGTTATGAGGGATTTTCATTCTTATAATTTAGGAGTAATAAAATGCTAATTAAAGAAGAAGAACTCGACAATAAAGACGAGACTACAATATTTAATGAAAAGGTGCTTCAAGTCAAAGGTATTGACTGTGATACCAGGATAGCATAAATGTCATACGATAAATTAAAAAAATTCCTTGTAGCAAGACAGCATTGTAAAATGAAGAAACTATCCATGAAAGCATTCTTTAAAGATACCATCATCTGGTAGTGTTAAGATGGCTTCTTCAACTCCACTTTGGCTTTTAATATGCGGCTCTGGATTAATTATTTTTAGCGTAATATTATTTATTTTGAGAGCGAATATACGAATAATTGTTATCTTTTTAATAATGGGCATATCATTGAGTGTCCTCTGGTTATATCTTGATGAAAGATCAAAACAACGGAAGAATAATTTCAAAAGTACAAGCCAGCCGTGTATATGCCATATCTGCAATCATGAACAAGTCAAGATTTGTTTGGAGCAAAAATGTGCATGCTGTCTTGCAATGAAGGGAGATACTGTCATTGGGCACATAAATAATCCGTTACAATAGACTTGCTGTGATAGACTTTTTATCACAAGAAAATGTTTTCGAGATAACGGTTCTAATAATAGTGTAAATGTGGGTAGAGAATTTCTTAACAATTAGGAATTTGTTATCAACCCTTATTACTAACCACAGCAGGATAGTTCCAAAGAAACAAATATCTTGCGAAGAAGCTACTGCATAATCAGCATATATAATGTAATGACGAACTTTCTGGTCTGTTCTAGAATGAGGATTATGTAGGCGCAAACCTGATCACTATAACTAGTTAATTCTGCAGAGTCATACTTATTTGTCATAATCGATGAATATATATAATTTATATTTTATTACCAATAGTCTTGGGATTATCATCATATGAACAATATGAGTCCTCACATCTAAGTCATCAAATGCTATTGTAAGTAATCTCTATCTGCTGTTACAACATAGGAGGTCAAAATCAATTTTATCTGCTACATCTTTTTTAAATCTAATAACCTTGTATAATATGTATAATTTTCTAATTTTGAATTGTACATACACTATTTTATTTGATATCGATTCATAAGAGTGATTGTTTATGTCGTCTACTTTATGTGACAATACATTAAAAGCCAGACTTCTGAACCATGAGGAAGAGTTTGACTTGATGCTTTTGATCTGAAAGTGCAATTCCAAGAGTTATTATCTCAAGATATTACGTCTATGTAATGATTTTCACTTAATATAACGATATTCAGTAAGAATATGTAAGTCTTCAATTATTTAATACAAATTTAATCATGCTTTAGATAATCCGAACTAACAAATTCTTAAATGATCTTAATGACATAGGTTCCTAATCAAATAAAAATATTATTCCTTCTTAACCTTCTGTAGCATTGAATGACTAGTGTTGTCCAATTATCTTAATAACGATTCTCTAAAAAGCAGGTTCTTATTTATCTTTTTTGGAACTTCATCTTCAATTAGCATGCCAGCTAAATTACGTTCTCTCGGAATCCATACGAAGCATGGTTTATTTTCCATATTATCTATGATATTTAGAATTTGAATCGTAAGTAATCTTACAACAGTCCCTTTACGTGTTTGTAATTTTCTATTGATAAACTCAATTACACTATCTGAGTCTGAATAAATGATTATTTGTTTCGATTTTCTTACTGTATTGCTATTCAATGCTTCTATGATAGCCAAAAATTCTGCCTCTATCGAATCGAGCTTAAACTTACTACGAATAAATCTTTCTTCATTTGTTTCTAAGATGCAGTATCCATAGATGTTATGAGGTTCACCTGCTGCATCTGTATATACTGTTATCATTCTCTTAATTTTCTCACTTTGCTCTGATCATCCAACTCTGTTAATAATACCTCTTTCCTTTATTATATTAATATTTTTAATCATATTATTATCCTGCTGCTTTTCATCAATATGCTAGGAGGACAGGCGCCTGCAACAAGCGACTAGTAAGTAGGTAAATTAAAAAATATCTTTCATGATGCAAAAGAGAAAATATTAAATTTTGTAAAAAATGTAATGGATCCTCAAAATTCAGATTATTATATCCCTCTAGATAAAAGATAGCAGTTTTTGATAATGATAGAACATTGTAGTCAGAAAAACCTATTCTATTTGAAGGCTATTATGCACTTAGTAACTCTTATAATACTGTTAAATACTCAAATTTCATTTAACAAATAATAATTAATTAATCCTTTGGAGTTTTTTACTTTTAATGCTTACCTTGCAAAATACAACCTACCAACTCATTCAAATCTGCTGTTGCAAGACAACATACTTTGTCAGCTCCACCATAATATACAAATAACTTACCATCTATTACACATGCACCAGTGGGGAAAACTACGTTGTCTACATCTCCATGTCTTTCATATGCCGCTTCAGGCTCTAAAATCGGCTTTTTTGTTCTTCCCAGAACCTTACCAGGTTCTTTCAAATCTAAAATTGCAGCACCGGCGCTGTATACTCTATCATTACTTACTCCATGATATATAACCAGCCATCCATGCTTTGTTTTGATAGGTGGAGTTCCTGCTCCGACCTTTAATGACTCCCATTTTTCCTCTGGTTTGAGAAGCAACATATGCTTTTCAAAACTTGTTAATGAATTACCTTCTCCAAGCCAGATACTAGGTCTATCCACTCCGTATGCGGAGCCGATCCAACTGCTGGGTCTGTGTAGGAAAAAGTAAGTCATCTTTTCTTCCCCATTAGATAATTTTTCATTTATCTTTTCTGGAAACAGAACAACATCTTTATTATCCGACTCTTTGCTGGTTATGATACCAAGCCTTGTGTAATCGATGTAATCTGTCGTTGTTGCCAAGGCCGTCGATGCTAGGGGTCTATCTCGTACATATCCAGAAAGTATAACATAGCTGATGTATGCCTGATGATCAATTTCTACTATCCTGGGATCTTCTATTCCATATTTTTCATATTCTTCTGTAGGAGAAATTGCAATTTCATTCCTTCTCGTAAAATAAAATCCATCTTTGCTGTAGGCATATCCTATTCTTGAAATATAATTTTCGTATTCTCCTACTGCTCGGTATAGCATGTGTACCTTATCTCCATCATACAAAGTTGCACAGTTAAAGACAGCTTTTGACTCCCACCAATTAGATTCATTGGGGATTAATACAGGATTTTTATTGTATCTTTTTAGAATTGCATCTTTCATTGATAATATGCGCCTAAACTACTGGATGTTGAATAGAGTTAATATTTTTATGTTTTAGCCTTTAAGTAAATATTTTTATATTTCTATGAATTTTTTCTAGAAAATCAAGAGAGAGATATATATCGTGATATACCATTGGTCATGTCAAATAATCATTAAATATTGAAATCGATTAATGAGAGCGACTGTCATAGTATGATGATATTGTATTCCGATGGACAACAATCCATGTATTGTATGTTAATAGCAGAAGAAGACGACTTCCAAATCAACACCAAAAAACCAAACAAGACAGATAAAGAACATTACAAGTAAGCCTTAGAATACTTTAAAAGCATTAGAACCGCTTGTTGAAAAAAGTTAGGTTGCAATATGCTATTAGATGATACAAAACATGTATGTCCAAACAAAAGGAAGACTACAATAATCCATTTATCATAGATGAGACTCAAATACAGATCGATTCTACTGAAGCCTAGTCATGATGGTGGTTGTGGAACAAATTCATCAAATGATTTTAAGAGTTTATCTTTCAAGACACAGAGGAAATATGCTAGTTGAAAAAGCACTTTTAAAAACTATATTCGTGTTTGAATAAAAAGGATTTTTACTCTAGTCTATCACATATTCACAAACAGACGATATTATTTATTTTCACATATAACACAATAACAAAGTCTAATATCAATCTAGTAAGATTAACAATTGGTTAGGAGGCGACTAGTTAGTTAAGTTAGCAGAGCCTTCGAGACACCAAAAAGCATATATCTGTTAATTAAATTCTCTGCTGTTTATCGATCCCACACTACATCATCAGCTTGCTGATTCCTTGCCATCTATGATACTCTATCCTTAACATTATAGCCTAAACTAATCTCTTTCAGGCTATTAATATAAATCCTTTAATTAAACTCTTATCTTCTTTCCTGAATCAATTTCTTATGTTGCATACGCATCTGAAGGAGTCATAGTCGCCGAACCTGTGATATATTCTATAGTCGGGTCTTCTTTTAACAACTTTTCTATTTCTTCTAGATACATGCGTATCGCTTTGAATCTGAGCGTCCTATTCTCCTCTATTGTTGAAACCCTTTGATATTTTCTGTATATCCAGTCTTTCTTAGCATCTATATCTGATATGGTGGCTGGGTATATTATCTTGAGCATTACGCTCCCCTCCCAATCTTGGTAGGTGGTTTCAAATTGGAGAATATTCAAAAGCAACTTTTGGTCTACTTTTGGGAAAAGAGTAGCTGCTTCTTGAAGAAAAGTTTCATATGCTGTCTTTAACTTTGATGACGGTGTTGTAGACGTCGATGTTGAGGATTCGCTTTGATTGTTAATTGAGGTCTTCTCCATATTAAACGATTATGGATAGCATTTCTTTTAACCATTTAGATTATTCAAAGCGGTAATTGTCTACAACAAATTTTGTATTTTCGTTTAAATATATTATGCCTCGTTCAACAACTTTTACTGATGATTTTGGGATAAGATATTTGTCAGGTGTTACTGGTCCATATGAAACTACTATGTGCTGGGGTTGAATTGCAGAAACTATGCCTACTTCCTGCTTATCACTAGAATAAACTGGCTTATTTACTAAACCTTGCCAATCGCTAATTTCATTATTCTCTCTTTCCATAACTTCAAATGGTAAAATATTTGATTTAACACTTTTGAATAAAAAACACAAAACTATAATCTCTTTGTTGATGTCATCTTACTGTCGACGACTAACAGTGCCAAAAAAAACAGTATTGTTAACTATTTCTTGATTTATTGAAGAATTACAAGTCTGGGTGGACATATATATATAGCACTGGCTTTTTTCTTGTGATATTAACCCTTAGGTGCAGAGTCACTAGTAGAGGCAGATTAAGACACCAGTTTATCAAAGAACACCTTAACGTGGGATCTATAAAGGTAATACACAACTATTGCGTTGATGATAATATGAAATATTGCTCCAATATTACCAGTTGCAATAGAAGCAATACCTAATACAATCCCAATAAATGATAGTATTACAGTTATAGTCCAAGCCCAACCTTTTCCTTTCCATAAACCATAAGCCATGACAAAATATGCAATACCTAATGCTACAAGTGCAACACCTATCCCTGCAGACAACCCTTCTATATCAGATAGAAATGGAGCGGCTACCACCGCTGCAATTCCACTTGCAAGAAATCCTATGCCGCCTATTATTGTAAGTATAGCTATTATCATAACACCAAGAGATCTATGTTTTTGTTGCACGTACTGCTATCATTTTCTACTATTATTAATTAAATATAAGTTCTTTTAATTCTGGTACAGACTTGTTGGATCATTTACAACTTTTGCATTAGTGAGTAAATCTAAATTGAGTGATAGCATTATTTAGCTAAAAAATGTAGGCGTTCTATATTATTTGTAATCATCTATTGAAGTCTGTAGTAGTTTGTCTATCCGTATATAGTATTATTATACCAGTTACATGGTTTTATCTCTATTTCCTTAGTTCTTTATAACTATAATTCTTCTATCTTCTGATCTAGTATATGTATGAAAACTACGCAAAAGTAATTGATCTTGGTCTGCAGCCGTGTCTGTCATTGTATCTTTCTAACTTTAGGATCTTCTTCCTCTTCATCGTCGTATACTCTTTCCACTTTTCTTCTTCTTCTGTTTCCTGTTTATCGACATTGTTATCATTCTTCGTCGTCTATCCCATTTTTCATCTCTCTTTGGCCATATGAATCGTCCTTGCTCTGTTCTAGTTGTGACTGGGGTTGTTATGCTGTTGCTGTTGTTGCTCTTGTATCATGTACTGGTACTGAACTAGATAGGCGTATGTTGCATTTCGAATTAAAAGACCGATCTCCGGCCTTTCTAATAGCCTTCGTGGCTGCTTTGTATCAGGATCCTCTACCACCTGGTTATGAAATATTTGCACATATTGTTGGAACACATTGTATTCACTTGGTGATACTTTAAAACCAACTGTCTTTTTCTGTTTCTCATCATTGGTAACGTTATTGGACATTGAACTAGATAGATAACACTATATATTATAAGTTAACTTGTTAATCGGTCAAAAAAGGGTGGATGAAATGGCGTGAAACTTTCATGAAACTTTCATGAAATTTCTATTATATGCGCTACATACATTTTCACTCTTTTTAAATCTTTACTTTTTTCTGTGGTTTTCCTTCCTTTTTCTCATTATAGTTGAGTAAATATTCTATCACATAACATAGTGAATCGCCGCGTTTTCCATAATCTTTTTCCTTTTTTTGCTTTCTTTATTCTCCACTTTTATAATTGTATATCTATAATAGTCACTTACTCTTGGAATTTCTAAAAGAATAGAGTCTTTTCTTCTCTTCTCTTCTCTTCTTACTCTTTTTTATTACATCCTTTAGTAATTCTTCATCTAGAAGATTTGTTGCAGTTGATCTATCGTTGAGCTTTATTTGGAACGGAATTTGCACTAATTTTATTAAATATGATATACTGTATGTAATAAGCCAGTACTCAAAAATGTAGGCTATTCCGTCACTATGTCGTTTGATGTCAAGGAGAATTAGTTGTAAGTGATGAAGAAGAAGAAGGATCAAAGATAGAAACTTGTTTTTCAGCCGATGCAAAGTTAAGGGACAGACATTCCTGATATAAGAAACTATTGGTCTATTGTTAGACCTAGACCTAGAATGATAGATATCTAAAGCAAAAGAAGTAAAATACGAAGATCAGTCCTGAGACTGATCGGATTTTGTTCTCTTCCGTATTTCATCATCTACTGCCTCGGCCATTATATCGAGCTCCTCAAAACCTCCAAATTTGTGATAAGTCAACCTTTCTAATAATTGTAAGACACTCTTGGCTGAA
The DNA here is from genome assembly GCA_035642715.1 of Nitrososphaeraceae archaeon. Taxonomy (GTDB): domain Archaea; phylum Thermoproteota; class Nitrososphaeria; order Nitrososphaerales; family Nitrososphaeraceae; genus JAJNBK01. The sequence continues at coordinate 12,611 of DASQRW010000111.1, forward strand.
TGATATTGTGGTATTTGCGGATCATTTATTTCGCTATAGAGTCCAAAACCTTGTATGTTATTCAATTTTGCAAAACCAAGAATAAGACCGTTAAAACCTGTAATAAGTGATGACTGAGGAGTTGTTTCTATGCGTAGCTTCTTTACTTGTTCAGTCAATTCTGGAGAAGTCGTTGTAACAAAGGTCTTTGGTTGTTTACCTAATTTTCTGCTTGTATGGAAGGCGCCCAGCGTATATATCAATTGAGCAGAATGAGTTTTAGCGATATCAATAACATCTTGGCATAATTCATATAGTTCCTTATTTGTCTGTGGTTGACCTACTCCCCCTCCAAAAATTATGGTGTCCTTAGTATATCGATACTCCCATCTTTCTTGCTCAAAGTCAATGTATCCGCCTTTATCCAAGACATAATTTGGGTAGTAAGAAGAGACATAGCGAAACAGTATACTTTTTAAACTTTTATTTATAAATTCAATCGCAATAGTACCCACATTTCCCATATCCTGCATTGCAGCAATAACTATTGGCTTTTTTACATCCGGGTCTTCGACATTAACAAATTCCATAATATAGTCATGTTCTTTATACATAAAAACAATATACTTTAGAAATAATATTTTGAATTTATTCTTGCCGGATTTATTTTTTCATCTTATCCAATGGGATTTAATTTTCAAAAAATTTCGAGTTAAAAGTTTGACACATAAAATACTACTCTATAATTTAGCAGATGGTCTAACAGGGATATAAGCCGGCTTATATCCCTGTTTCGCTTGCTGATAATGCAATATCAACACATACATTCTGATTTACCGTAAAAAGTATATTTATTACAATGCAAAAC
>DASQRW010000112.1:0-5922 GCA_035642715.1 Nitrososphaeraceae archaeon
CTACATGCTTACCTGTTGGTGGTATCCCAGGAAGCATGATTTTGATTTCTCTGTTATGTGTAAAACTTATAATGAGCTCATCTACAACCTGATCTTTACCTACAGTACGAGAGACACGTTCAATCTTTGTATCAATAGGCATTTTACCAACAAAATCATTTTTGTAGAAGTTATAGACTCCATCATAGCCTATTCCTCCAGTTAATGTCGGTACATGGTATACATATGGCTCTTTAACCATTGTCTTCATTTTTGCGTCTACATCATGATCTTCGAATTCGCATTTTACATGTTTGTCAAATATTGCTCCTAAGTTAGGATGATCTAGTCTATTGTTTTGCTTTGGATCATTGCTCATACCATTCACTTCCTCTTCTTCTTATAAGCAAGAAGAGTTCCTTATCTCTATTTTGATTTATATTATTTCTTAAAGAACTTATGCTGTATATGCAATTTGGTAACTGGAAGAAATGGATAAATAAATTCGTCAAGAATAATAATAATGATAAAAAAAGAAAAACCTGAAGAATTACAGGATCCTTCTTCAACAGCAGCACCATCATCAATATCAACAGAACTGCTACAGCCAAGCCAAGAGATAACAAGGAAAAATGTCACTTACAATAATGATGGTACAGTAAGACTCTTTCCAATTAATAAAAATGGTTCATATTTCGTACTAGGTAAACAAAATCCAAACAACCTCAAGAACTTCACAACTGATAGTCATAATGAATTTGTAAAGAAAAAAGAAAGAAATATTGAGTATTGGAGTGTGTTTTCTGGTAATATAACCTATAAAAGTACTGGCGAACATGCTAAAAGTTGTCGTCTGAATATATTTGCATCAACTACAAAACAAAAAAATGATTGGAAGGCTGCGATGAAAAGTGGGTTTATTGGAAATGAAAAGGATTTGAAAAATCAGGAAGTGACTGCTATTATAAGAGTTAACAAAAGAGTTGGCCGCAAAACTGCATGCTGTATTAAAATGCGTGGAGGTGGACATCATAAATATAGTCCAGATCAAGCAGCTTGTATACAACTTGATGTTTCAACTAGGGATTCAGGACATGCTGCTGCAAGATGGGCCAAAGAATTATCTCATCCATTGTACGAGTATCAGAATCTAAAAGCATTTTTTGAATTCTTTGTAGAAGAAGGAAAATGGTTTGGTATGAAAACTAGTAGTTGGAATAATAATAGTAAAGATAATACAAGAACTACAACAACAAATAGATGTTACATAGATCCTGATCCTTTTAATTCTGCTGATGGCACATTGAGAAATAATTATAGACTATATTCAGAATATATTGATAAAGGAAATGGCACTAAATATCCTGAAATAGTAGTAAATTGGGCAGGTGGTGTGCCTACCACGATAAGAGTTGATGGATTTGAGAGTGTTGACTTCTATGCTTGTAATGCTGGGGAAATCATTCCTCCTCTTGTTGACTATAAGAAGAAGAAAATACTATTTACCAACTTGATAACGCTCTTACTAAAATATGATATTACAATTATATGCTTAGTAGCATTATCTGTCTTTCTGGAGCAAAAAAACTTTCTACATGTGACTATGACTGAGCGTATGGGACAGTAATCATGTAGCTGCTAGAAGTAGTACAACAAAAACAAATCTTTCTCCAGAAAAAAAGACATTGAAACATTATTTTAATGTGAATAACTTTTTGCTATTTTAAAAGGCGTCATCGATTGATCAGGTATCACCAACGTCACAACAACCGCAGGAACAAGAATACAAAAGATTAAACTGCTTTTACTGGGATCAAGCTTATTCAAGTGATATGGAGGGTGTTCAACACATAGACGATGAGCATCCAGGAAAGATGTACTATCCTACATTAGAGGACTTTGAAAAGCGTCTATTATAAAAAACTTGTAAATTACTCCTGTCGGATGATTTTCCATTTAAAACGTCATTCTTTATTGTATTCGTTTGAATATCTTCTTATAATGGAATTTGAAGGTACCTCACTAAATGAATAGTGTTGTTTTAATAGTTTCTTGTAGGCTGGTGCAGCTTCAACACCTGCTCCGTATATTAAATCGATTCTGCTCTGCAAATCAATTAAAGAAGTAAATAAGGCCCGACGATATTAATGCGTTATTGAGGCTTCAACTACAACACCGTCTTTAATTCCAGCGACATAGGTAAATCGAATTGCTTTTGCTGCTGCTTCTATACAACCTGTCCAAAGACGTAACAAAATATTCTTTGTTATCTTGTCATCCATCTGTTCAGTAAGAAAAGCATGCTAATTTGTGCTATATCGTCTAAACGCAGATCTTTTTCATTATTATCTAAATTTATTAATAACATTTTATCTGCAACTAAAGGTTTATTTCCTCTGACTAGAGGTCCAGTAATTTCATTCACTAACTTTGCTCTTTTTTCAATATCCATTAATGATGAAGGCAATTGTTGTTGAAATAATGCTGCTGCCCATGAATAAGCAGTAAGCATATTAGAATCTGACAAATACTTTCTTAACCTCAGCCATAATAATAGACACTTTATTTCATAAACTTTCAGTCTGTGTAGGTTACTTCAAAGAGTACTTCTATTAATATAACTTCTCAACTGCTAAGAAAAACAGATTGAAATGTCTATCTGCAATTATCTGCAATATCATTGAAATTTAGATGAATGTACATAAAAAAGAAGATACAATACAAATGTAGAAGCTGAATATGTACTACGGATACCCCGACAACCATGACGGCTCATTTTCTTATATTATTTTCGTGCTCAAAATTAGCATAAAATCTGTAGAGATATACTTGTCAGGTTCAGATAATACCTCCATTTTAGAGCAAAACCTCCATCATTAGTGAAAGAGAACTTCAATGGTGCAGATATAGACTTACATACCTCCACTAAAAGAAGCTCAAATACTGCTCCTTTTAGCAAGGTAAACAAAAGTGGAGATAGTAGACATAGTGGAAGTTCTTTCTGGAGAGGGATTTGGCTATAGGAAAAAATTGAATTCATATTAATAGTTCTGATAAAACGGAGGGTTCAGCAACATCATCATACATATATCCTTCTTTCCAATACAGATCTCTATTTAGAGTTAAAAATCTTCACAGATTCTTTATTCTGTCTGTATTCACTTGGCACTTTAATTATATTTCCAAATAGTAAAAGTATTATTCTTAGTAGTCACAACTAATAATGCCTCTTTTATGATTTTACTCCATCAACAATGAAATTTATACTAACTAAGATTATAGAAACCAAAACAATTTTTCTAAATACTTGCTGATCTATCTTATCAACTATTTTCCTTCCAATAAATGAGCCTCCTATTGCAGTAGCAAGAAGAATGGGTATGTAATAGTAGTATTGTTCCAATAGAAACCCTTGAGAAAGATATGATGGAATCCTTGTAGCATCTGTTGCTAATGCAATTACGGCTGCTGTTGCAATGTATTTTGTCTTCTCTAAGTTAAATCCAGTAAGAAAAGTAGCCCTCAATGCCCCACCAGTTCCTAAAAGTCCTGTAATGAGTCCTGAGACACCTCCACCTGTTATTACTGTACTTGTATTGGTTGGAAACTTAAGTGCAGGTCTTAATAGGAACAATATAGAAATTACAATTAGAAATATTCCAAGAATAACTTTGAGAATATCCTGCGATAATATGCCAGCAATAGAAGCGCCAACAAAACTAAGTAGAATGCTAGGAATACCAAACGTAATTATTATCTTTATATCTAGACCATGTCTAAAAAAATTAATTCTTCCCAGATTACCAAATAAATGAGATATTGCGACTAGAATGAGCGCTGTTTTAAAGTCAACGAAAAATAGTGCTAATGGTAAAAATATAGTAGAAGAACCAAAGCCTGCAATAGCACCAATAATCTCAGAGATAAAGGCAACTACAAAAAACAAGATATCTTCTAACATCGTCTTTGCAAGTTCATAGGATTTGGGAATATAAATTGTTCCATATGTGTTTTGTGACTTAGAATACATAGACAAAAACAAGAGTCAGTTATTCCTTCCATTGAATTGAATATCTTCAAAATCCTAACTTTACTACTTATAGCAGATGTTAAAATATGGCCTTCAACATAAACCTCAGAGAATTCTTCTACCATAATTTGTCTTTTTTAGAAACTCAAATGAATATATATCGTTCAGATGACATTGGATCGCTCTTTGTTATTCAGATGGTCTTTGGTCTTCTTTGGGTAGTTCAAATATTTCTGATTTGTGTGCTGCTAGTACCATTACTTTATTTGTTCTCTATATACCAAGTTCAAATGTATTATTGTAAGATCTTAAAGATGCTCAATCTTAGCACTTTTAGAAGTGTTACTATAAAGAAGAAAGTAGATGGTAGGAAGGAAATAGTTCAATATCATAGATGAAAGCAAAAGGTAATAAGAAACGTTCCTTTTTTAAGTATCGGTTATCTATATAATTAGAAATACATTTGTAAATAACAAAAGATAGAAAAAAGAGGGTAATAGATCTATATTTCAATCAGCACTTTATTCTTCATGTAATTCACTTGTATATTATGATGGAACTTTAATGGAACTTTAACATACAAAGGCGATCAGGCTTTTACCTGTATAAGAAATGGTGCATTATTGGCTGCTGGAGCCGTTCTATATTCAATTCCCCCAGGCTTTATTCTTAGGAGATTGTAGGCTCTTGAAGGACCTATAGGCTGCGGTAATATTGTAAATTGGGAAATGCTGAATCAGATTGGCAATGTAGCTACAACATTAAGCCTTTTACCATAACAATCCATTTATAGAATATACATAAGGAAATTTATTTCGCAACTGATGTTAAGCAATACAGATTGACGATTAAAGTTTGACACTACCCAGAAAATTCAAGAGGTCGTACTTATTGCTAGACTATAAAAGTCACTAAAACCAAAAAATAGGCAATTAAAAAGAGATTTCGTCAACTGACCTTGTTCGACTGTTTTATTTTTTTGTTTATTTATTCTAGTAACCATGTTTTGGCATGAGCAATTCCAGTTCCAGGATCTATCTCATCAGCCCATATACCTATCATATTATTCAGAAAGCCTAGTTTACCACCTGTTGAGTTGGTGCTAAAGATTGTAGAACCATGATTTTTTATCTTTCCTGTTTGAATATCAAATCCTCCCATTCCTTGGGATGTATGAGTAATAATTTCTCCATCTTCTGTATATATTACTGCTTTTCCTTCAGAATATGTAAATCCTTCAGATCTAGGATGAGTAGTTAATGTTCCAAAATAGGTGGCGCTTATGTTACCCATTATAGTCGCATTACCTGTGTAAGATTTTTCTAGTATAGGTCCATTCGCATCTAGAACTCTAATGACAGTAGGTTTATCCACACCATCTATAATTAAATCGCCTATAGTAGCAGTCAAGTTATTGTTATTACTTTGTGTATCATTTGATAATGTTGTTGCTGTTGCTTGAGTCTGTGCGGATACTACTACGAATGGTGACAATTGAGATGATGACCAAAAGCCCATTGTAAAAACTAGGGCAATTCCTATTATTATCATAAAATGTGTGTTCATTGCCAAAAAGATATTATGATGTAATATAAACATATATGTCATTATTACAATAACTAATACAGTACTTTTAGAGAAAGTAAATGAGAATTGATGTATGATATATTAGAATGATTTGTTAATTAAGTCGTAATAATAGAACTGCATAAAAAGTAGGTAATCATTGTTTGTCTCAATATCTATGTTAGGTGAATTAATTTATGAAGCAAAAGGCAAGATTACGGGATACAGAGTATTAGATGTTGAAGGTCCCAAAATAGAAGTTACAATTTCAGAAAATGGAACATTGAAAGGAGGAATAGAAACTACAGATATAGTAACATATTGGAGTGTACCTAAGCCTGGTGGAG